>USPE01000038.1 GCA_900556545.1 uncultured Peptococcaceae bacterium
GGCAATTGTTAGAACAGATTAATCAGCTGCCATCAGGTACATCGTCAATATTATGGAAACAGTTAATGAACTGCTCTCTACTTGAAAAAGAAGGAGCACTTCATGCATATTTTGGTATGTATCAAACTATGTGGCAGTTAGCATATGATTTGTAATAGAAAACAGGTGTTAGGAGTTCGTTTTTCTACTCTCCTAACACCTGTTTTCTATTTTGGAAAGATCAGCTGGCTGTGCAGCCAGGCAGGTACTGGTGTTTTTTTATTTTTACCGATAACATGGGACAGATTGAGTAGATTCAGCAAATGCTGGGGCAGTTGTTGCAGGGCAAGGAACTATGGCTTGCGGCTATTATCAGTCAATTTATCAGAAATGTACCTGCTGCTGTGCTATTGTCTGGCTTAGTACCTTGATTGCCAGTCTGGCCAGCCTCATTAGCGATAAGGCATACAGCCGCTATCCCGTTGCGGAAAAAAAGCCTTCAAGTATAACATCACGTATGGTGCTATACTTTGAAGGCTTTTTGTATGTAACAACGTACGCTGTTATCTACTTTATGGATGTTTCTGCGCAAGGTATGCTTCCAAGTTACAGGTAAAATAATTTGCGTTTGCTGAGATTTCAAGTTCATCGGCTAATCGAACGTATCCAAAAATAATTTGAATATCATCCCGTATTTTTATTAAGGGAATATTTTCGATATAGTTTATTGGATATTGTTCCTGTTCAAATTTAGTTGTTAAGGTGGCATACACACCGTTTTCAATATTGGAACGAAAAAGCCCCCAATTATTAATATTGTTGCAAGAAATATCAGCATGCAAAATCTGAAAGATGGAATCATTGATAGAATTTTCTTCCAGCCGATAACTACACAAGGGATATTGAATGGCTTTTTTCAAAAAAATACTTTTTAAACTGGTCTTTGTCAGCTTTTCATTTGCTAAAAGAAAAAATTCTCCTGTTTGGATAGGAACAAAAGCAATAGTGTTATCAAAAGTATCTAAATAATTTCCATTATAGCGGATTCGATAAGTAAATCCAATATCTGCTTCTTTATGGTTAATTTTTGTTATGAGCTCCTGTTGTATTGCTTCTGAAATTTGAATGTTTAAATCGGGAGTTTGCTGCAATAAAAGTGTGATAAAGTCGTAGATACGATTGGTATCAATCCCGTTTTTGTTAAAGATAATGGATAAATCGCCACTGGGGAGTGAGGTTCCATTATTTAGATATTTTTTATATTCGTATTTTCGTTTTTCAATTGCAGCCAAATAATTTGAAGTGATTTCAACAAGCCATTGTCCATTAATGGTTAATGTGACACCATTATTAGAACGAATTAATAACGGCATACCTAATTCTGCTTCTAAGTTTGTCATTGCTTTGCTTAGTGCTTGTGGTGAAACAAATAATTTTTCACTGGCTTGCAGCATAGACTTTGTTTTGCTGATCTCAATTAAATATCTTAAATGTTCAGTATTCATCGTCCATTCCTCTGATTACACAAAATAAGTTTTTTGTCGGAGTTTACAATATCCCGATATCTAAATCCTAGTATAACAAATAGTCATTTCTGAAGCAAACGAAAAGTTGAAACAAAATAATTAGATGATAAATTTAGCTTATTCATTTGATAAATATAAGATGATAGACTGAACTTGTAAAAGAGATATACAAAAACTTTTAGGAGATGGTAACTATGAATACGAGAAAAGTGTTGGTATTAGGTATTGATGGAATGGATCCGCGGTTTACAAAGTATTTGCTAGATCAGGGAGAGTTGCCAGCGATTGCAGAATATGTAAAACGAGGTGCTTGTCGGGAAGATTTGGTAATGTTGGGTGCGCAGCCTACAATCACACCACCAATGTGGACAACATTGTCCACCGGCGCTTATCCTTCCACCCATGGAATTACTTGTTTCTGGAACAGCGATCCGGTGGATAAAAGTAAGTTGATATATTCTTTGGATTCCACAAAATGTAAAGCTGAATCTGTTTGGGATTCTGCTGTAGAAGCGGGTTTGAAAACATTGGTATGGCACTGGCCTGGTTCTTCTTGGCCTCCAACCTCAGATAGTCCAAACCTGCATGTAGTAGACGGTGCGCAGCCAGGTTTTATTGGTTTTGGTACGGCATTGCGTGAGGATGAGGTTATTGTGAATGTAAGTCCTTTAGCAAAGAGTTTACAATTTATAGAAGGTGGTGCTCATGCTAATACAGGAGCTGGATGTTTGCTTTCAGATGTTGATGTAAAACCAGAAAATAGTGGTGCAGAAATTGCAAAACAATCTTGTGAAAATGCAGAATTGGCAGTTGAAAACGTAATGACAACGTTAGAAGACGGGGAATTCTCGTTAGAAAATATGCCATATGATGTTGTAAATGCTCCAATTGATAAAGCCAGTGGCTGGGTTATTGATGTTCCAGAAGATGCACAGGAATTTACCTTATTACTGTCTAAAGGATATCTACGCCGTCCATGTTTACTGATAAAAGATGAAACTGGTGAATATAATATTGTTCATATGTTCAAAAGCAAAAAAGATACCGAACCGATGTTGACGATGAAATTTGATGAATTAACACCAGCGATTGTTGATGAAATTGTGACAGCAGATGGTACAAAAATAAAATGTTTTCGTGCGTATAAATTTTTTAGAAAAGAAACAGAGAAAAATGAGTTCAGTATCTGGATTGGTAGAGCCTTTGATTGTGAAGATGATTCTGTATGGCATCCTAAGTCTTTATATAAAGAAATAATTGAAAATGTGGGATATTACACAACTGCATCGCCACGTAGTGCAAAAATCCCATTTTATACGAAAAGATTAATGTTGCCTACATGGGAAGCGTACAATAATTGGCAGGCAGATTGCCTGGAATATTTTATGAAGAATGAACGGTATGAGTTAATTATGACTCATCTACACAATGTGGATGGCATTGGACATTCTATTTGGGCACATGCATTTGCTAATGCCCATACCAATCCAGAGCATGTAGAAATGAACCGTGAATTTATGATTGAAACCTATCGTCAAACAGACCGATATTTAGGACGTTTCCTGAAATATTTGGATAAAGGTTGGACTATTTTAATTGTTTCAGACCATGGTTTGGTAGTGGATGGCGAGAAAGAGCCGGCATTGCTGGGTGACCCGTATGGTGTCAATGCGAAATTATTTGATGATATGGGTATTACCGTATTGAAACGGGATGAAAACGGCAATCTTCTGAAAGAAATTGACTGGGAAAAAACCATAGCATTTGCACCTAGAACCTGTCACATTTACCTGAATATCAAAGGTAGAGATCCACATGGTATTGTGGATCCAAAAGATCAATATCAGGTTGAACAGGAAATAATTGATAAACTGTATGCGCTGAGAGATCCAGATACAGGACGCAGATTGATTACCCTAGCATTAAGAAACAAAGATGCGTTACTTTTGGGTTGTAGCGGCCCTGAATTTGGGGATATTGTATATTGGAGCGAAGAAGGATTCCATCGTGTCCATGGTGATTCTCTGAGCACGATGTTAGGTGAATTCCATACATCTGTATCACCAATCTTTATTGCTGCCGGAGATGGGATTAAAGAGGGATGCACTGATAGAGTGATTCGAGAAGTGGATGTTGCGCCGACAATTGCATCATTACTAGATATCAGAATGCCTGCACAATGCGAAGGTGCGATGGTATATCAGATCTTAGATGAAAAATAATCATTGAATATTTTATTTTAACAGTCAGGTATGAAGCGTTTATGTAGCGATTGTTGTGCCGCATAAACGCTTTGCCTTTAGTTATGAATAGTAAGCTATTAAGAATATGGTTCCGGTAGTAGTTCAAAAAGGGGGTTATTCTATGTCTGAGAAAGAAGCAAGATTTCCAAAGCAATTGCATGTTCTTATCACATTTGTACTTATGTTTGGGATTGGTTTTATACCTCCTGTTTCCCAATTGACGGTTGCAGGGATGAAAATTTTAGGAGTTTTAATTGGCGCAATCTATGGCATTACGTTTTGCGGTCCTGCCTGGCCTTGTTTGTTGGGAATGTTTGCTCTAGCTGCTTTGGGTGTTGCTCCTGTGGGTACTATTTTGGCCACAGGGATTGGCAGCGACTCCGTCATGTTAATGATATTTTTCTTTATATTTGTAGCTGTATTGGAGCAAAATAAAATTACAGAATTTCTGGCAACTTGGATGATTACCAGAAAAATTGTAAAAGGACGCCCTTGGTTATTTTCTTATATTATGATTATTGGTACCATGTTTACCGGTGCTCTGGGTTCCAGTTTTCCGGCTATGATTGTATTTTGGGGCATTTTGATTTCAGTGTGTAAGTTATATGATATTAAACCATTTACCAAATATCCAACCGTTATGTTTATGGGTATCTGTATCGGTGGTTTGGCCAGTTCTTCCACATGGCTGTTTAGAGGAAATCCATTGTTTGTAAATGCAAGCTTAAAACAGATATCAGAAGGAGCCTTTTCCTTAAACTTTGGGATTTATGCGGCATTCAGCTTCATTATGTGGATGATTGTGATTGCTGGTTATATCTTGTTTTGCAAATATATTTTCAAAATTGACTTGGGTGCATTGTCTAACATTGATGATTCGGTTGTGAATAAAGAGTATCTTGTTTTAAATAAACGGCAGAAAGTGACACTTTTATATATGGTTTTGGTATTGTTCGTTTATTGCGGAATTGGTTTTACGCCGGCACAGAGTGGTTTGGGACAATATCTGGCACAGATGGGTATGACGCTGCCGATTGCGTTGATTTTAGTATTAATGGCAATTACAGTGGTGGATGGAGAACCGATATTAGATTTTCCTAAAGCTGCCCGTCATGGGGTTGTATGGGATACAGTTATTTTGTCTGGAGCATTGCTTTCCATTTCTACCATTATGATGACTACCGATACAGGTGTGGCGCAGTCAATATTGGCAGTATTAAATCCAGTATTTGCTGGTAAAGGTACGATCTTTATGTGTGTGGTTATTGTATTGATTTCTGTGGTATTGACGAACTTTATGGCAAACACGACAGTTGGTTTGATGTTTACTCCTGTTATCTATAGTTTCTCGTTAAGTATGGGCTTTAATCCAATGCCGTTAGTGGCAATGATGCTGATTAGTATTCATATTGCTTATCTGACACCGGCTGCTTCTCCGTTTGCATCTTTATTGTTTGGTTACAGTACTTGGGTGAAACCGGGAGATATTTATAAATATGGAACGATGGTTTGTGTTTGCATGGTAGTTGTATTTTTGGTAGTAGGTATTCCTTTAAGTAATATTTTATTTTAAACTATGATTAGTACAAGTCTAAGGAAAAGGATTTTTTAGTAAAAGCAAGTACGTTAAATGAATAAAAAGACAGATGTAAAGGGAGTAGAAAAACTCCTTTAGCATCTGTTTTTTTACCTTTGAGCTGTTGTTGCCAATACTGCAACAGCAGGAAAAATTAATGAAACTATTGAATTTATAATATAGGATGTTATAGGGATGGCTGACCGGAAAGGGGTTATCAAATATGGACAAAGTTATTCGTAAAAACTTAAAAAAGATTGATCGCAAAGAGGATAAATTTTTACAAAAAACAGGCGGCGGTTTACTAAAACCCCTCACTGATAAGGTAGAGGAAAAAATCCCTGCCGGTTTATATGAAAAATTACAGCAGGCTTTTTATTTGGGCTTTAAAGTGGTGTTTGAAAAAGGGGATGCCATTATTGAAAAAACTTATGACCGTGAGCAGCTGCAGCTGACCCATCGTGTTTATGATGAATCCTTTGAGCAGCTTAATAAGAAAAAGGGTTTGAAGGCGTTGAACAAGCTGGCAGGGAAAGGAAATCTGCGTAATTTGGGTATTACGGCGCTGGAAGGAACCGGACTGGGACTTTTGGGCATTGGATTGCCGGATATTCCGGTGTTTATTGGTGTCGTATTGAAAAGTGTTTATGAAATCAGCCTCAGTTATGGATATGATTACAAAAAAGAGGATGAGCAGTATTTTATCTTAAAGCTGCTGGAGGCTGCTTTGGCCAGCGATGAGAAAAAAGCGGAATGCAATGCCGAAGTGGATAAATTGATTGGCTTTTTCCATCAGGGAATTGCCATCGGCTATGATTTTGATTTGCAGATGCGGCAAACTGCCGATACCTTTGCCACCGATATGCTCTGCATTAAATTTTTACAGGGGCTGCCGTTGGTGGGTGTGATTGGCGGTCCGTCCAATGTGGTTTACTGTAAAAAAATCAGTGATTATGCCCGTCTGAAATATCAAAAACGATATTTACTGCAGAAGGGTAACATTGTTGATGTAAAGGAGACATTGTAATGGAACAGCAACAGCGATTAGAATATCTGCTGCAAACGTTGCTGCCAGAGGCCGGGGAGGACGGTCTTTGGCTGGAAAAACGATATGGGCGCACTTTTGCTCTTTTGCGGGGGTTGATGAATATACGGCAGCCGCAGCAGGACCAAGCGCAGTTTTTAGAAGTGCAGGATGCCTACTTGCAGGAAATGACCCGACAAAAGGGGATTGTGCAGGCTGCTCAGCTGCAGGCGACACCGCTGCATCCCTCTTTGTATATATGGCAGGGGGATATTACTACATTGCAGGCAGACGCCATTGTCAATGCTGCCAATCATAAAATGCTGGGCTGCTGGAGTCCCAATCACGGTTGTATCGACAATATGATCCATACTATGGCTGGTGTGCAGCTGCGTCGGGACTGTGCTCTGCTTATGGAGCAGCAAGGCCATGATGAAGAAACGGGACAGGCCAAAATTACACCGGCCTATAATTTACCCAGCCGCTATGTGCTGCATACTGTTGGGCCTATCATTGATACTCAAGTTACTGAGCAAGATAGAGCGCTGCTTGCTTCTTGCTATCGTTCTTGTTTGGAGTTGGCAGCAGAATACAAGCTGCGCAGTGTTGCGTTCTGTTGTATTTCTACCGGTGTGTTTCGGTTTCCCAATGAGGATGCGGCGCAGATCGCGGTTGATACGGTACTGCAATTTTTACAAAAGGACAGCACCATTGAGCAGGTTATATTCAATGTGTTTCAGGATAAGGATTTACAAATTTATCAAAGACTGCTGGGAGCAATGCCTGGCTGCATATAAAGAGAACCTGTAACCAGGATAAAAAGAGAATTTACAGGAAAGGTAACCAGCTGATTAAGTTAATTTTATAAGATGATGACAATGTAAATTTCCTGATAGGCCGTAATTTTTTATATTTAACCGGATTTGTTTATCACAATTTTCCGTCAAAACTTTATACGATCATAAGATGATCTGCATGAAAAAGTCGTTTATTAAAAAATAGACGGCTTTTTTTATGTGAAAATGTATGGAAGGCCAAAAAGTCTAATAGATTGTTTGGGTTTGTTTCTTTTTAATGCTGCAATATTGTGTAACAGTTTATCGCCAGTTTAAATTGTTTTTATTTGTATTTTATAGCTCTGCTTTATGATAATTTTGTCAGTAAAAAAGAGTATCAGATGGGAGGAATAAAATGCAGACAAAAGAACATCCGTCATTGGAACAGTCTTCTTTAAATAAATATCAGACGTTGGCTTCGAATGCCGTTCTTATTAGTGTGGGAACATTTGGTTCTAAGTTACTGGTCTTTTTGATGGTGCGTTTTTATACCGGATATTTGAGCCCTGCGGATTATGGAACGGCGGATTTGCTTACACAAACGGCAAACTTGCTGATACCGCTTTTTTCATTGGGGATCACAGATGGTGTATTTCGCTTTGCGGTTGTAAAGAATAATAGACAAGCCGGCGTATTTACTGTTGGTTTTTATACGGTAACGGCAGGTTGTATTCTTCTTTTGGCTGCAATTCCAATGCTTGCGCAAATATCGGCAATTGGCAGTTATGCATGGCTGATTGCCGCTTTTGTAGCTGCTTCCTGCTATCATGGGCTTTGTGCGCAGTTCATTCGAGCCAGGGGGAATGTTACGCTGTTTGCAGTGCAGGGACTTATCAACACTGCACTGGTCATCGGGCTGAATATCTTGTTTTTGGCTGTGTTTCGGTTTGGCATTGCAGGTTATGTGCTGTCTGTTGCTGTTGCCAATTTGATAACTACAGGCATGTTGGTCTGGAAAGAACAGCTGTGGAATCAGATTATGCTGCGGTTTCATTGGGGACTTTGGTGGGAGATGCTTAGATATAGCGTGCCGTTTATTCCAACTTCCGCATTTTGGTGGATTACCAGCGTTTCGGATCGTTATATGGTTACTGCTTTTTTAGGCAGTGAGCTTACTGGAATTTATTCTGTGGCTTATAAAATACCGACAATTTTGACGATTATATCCGCGGTGTTTATGAGTGCATGGCAATTTTCAGCTATAACAGAATCTACCGGGAACAGGAAGGAGCATATTCATTTTTATTCCAGAGTGTGGCAGTTTTTTCAGGTGACCATGTTTTTATGCGGTGCAAGTATGATTGCTCTGGCGCAGAACGAGATTAAGCTGCTGGCAGCGGAAAGTTATTATACAGCGTGGAGATGTATTCCGTTTTTAGCAATGGCGATGGTGTTTGCGGCTTTTTCCAATTTTATGGACAGTGTTTATATTGTCACCAAAAGAAGTATTCATTCGCTTTGGACTGCTATGCTTGGTGCTGCAATAAATATTGTGTTAAATCTGTTCTTGATTCCCTCTGCTCTTGGCATACAGGGAGCAGCGCTTGCCACGTTTGTCAGCTATTTTATTGTTTTTGCGGTTCGTACTGTAAATGCGCGAGCCTACATACCGTTTCGGTTCTATCCGGTTGTTTTTATTGGCTGTACGTTGATATTGGTTATTCAAACAATCGTTATTGTACTTCAGTTGCCGCTGTGGCAGTTTGTGCAGGCTGCAGGTATTGGATTAATCTTGCTTTTGGGCCATCAGCCGTTACGAAGCGGTATTTCGAAACTGGGTTTTCCGATTTTCAAAAAAATAAAGGCACATTTTGAAAGTCTGTCAATTAAAGAAAAAAGGGGAAATGAAGATGATACAAACGGCTTTTAACGGTTTGTGTATGGCTATTGCAGACAGTGTTCCCGGTGTGTCGGGCGGGACAATAGCTTTTATTTTGGGTTTTTATGATCGGTTTATTGAAGCGCTGCATGATTTGTTTGGCGAAAGCAGGGAAAACAGAAAATCAGCTTTTGTTTATCTTTTTAAATTGGGTGTGGGATGGGCCCCGGGTATGGGTTTATGTGCGCTGCTTTTATCCAATCTTTTTACAAAATATATTTATTTTATGAGTTCTTTGTTTTTGGGACTCACCGTTGCGTCTATTCCGTTTATCATTATTGCAGAGAAAGGTTCATTGCAGGGAAAACTCCAAAACTTTCCTTTTGCCATTGCAGGCGTGGTGTTGGTGATAACATTGTCTCTTTTGCGAAATAGTGCAGGCGCGTTTGGCAATATCAATTTTCTTCATCTTCAGTTAGTTCAATTTGTGTATATCTTTCTTGCCGGTATGGTGGCGATCACCGCAATGGTATTGCCTGGAATTTCCGGTTCGACGGTACTTTTAATTGCCGGTGTGTATCTTCCGACAATTAGCGCTGTAAAAGAGCTTTTGCACTTTAATTTTATGGAGCTGCCTGGATTGTTTGCTCTGGGTTTGGGCATTCTTTTTGGTATTCGTGTTTCTATCGGTTTTATCCGAACCGCGCGTAAAAAATATTGCAGCCAGACAATGTATTTGATTATTGGGCTTATGATTGGGTCTTTATTTGCGATTATTATGGGACCAACAACACTTTCTACCCCTGTTCCTGCATTGGACGCTTCTACGTTTCATATTTGGGGTTTTGTCGCTGGTGTTGGAGTATTGTTGGGTCTTGAATATTTGAAAGAAAAAATATCGGGACAGGAAGCGCATCATTAGAGGCGTTTTTGTCAAAGAGATGCGGGAACGTGCAAAATTTTTGTAGAAAATCGTGATAAATAAATCCGGTCAAGTGTAAAGAAAATGAAGGTCTATCGGACAATATCTGTTGCAGTGTGTGGATGCCGCAACAGATATTGTCCTTTGGATGGTTTGGCAAAAGTTATTAATCGTGCTACAATGATTTTAAACGGTGTGAAAGGGGCAAATATATGACAATTCATAAACGTCTGTTTTTATCAAATATTCTGATGATTTTTGTTCCTGCCATTGTTGCAGTATTGATTGGGCTGCTTTGTGTAGGTATCATCTGGATTTCCATTATCGGCGGAGCAGGGCTGGATTTACGTGATACAGAAGATTTTAGTCGTGTCTGTTTGGCAGTTACTGAGGTAATAGAGTATCAATTAGATAGCGGAGCAGAGTTGGCCTCTTTGGATATACTGCTGGAGAGTAATGGAATGACAGCGCAGGTTTTTTGTGAGGGAACAGCTATCTATTCCTTTGGCAGCAGAGGGAATAGTGATGATATGCTTCAGACTGCGGCAGAGGCTCTTACAGGCAACTCGATTGTATCTCAGGACGGTAGGAGTCTTTATAAAGCTTATGAAACTATAAACGGTCAAAGATACACCATTTATCTATTAGGAGGAAATCGCAGCGAAAACAGCTATACAAATCTCAAGGTGGCTTTGGTAACTTCTGCTGTTGTGATTTTATTTGGCATTTTTCTTTCTATTCTGTTAACCAATCGTTTTCTTACCAAATTTGTGTTTCGTCGAATTGAGGAACCATTGGATATTTTGACTGCCGGTGTTCATGAAATTCGAGATGGAAATTTGGATTTTCACATCAACTACGATCGGCAGGATGAATTTCAGCCTGTGTGCGAAGATTTTAACGAGATGGCAGTACGATTAAAGGAATCTGTTGTTCGCATCCAGCAGCAGGAGCAAAACAGAAAAGAATTACTGGCAGGTATATCCCATGATATCCGTTCACCGCTGACTTCCATTCAGGCATATGTGGAAGGTTTGCTGGATGGTGTGGCAAAGACACCGGAGGCGCAGAATAGATACCTTTCTACGATTAAAACCAAAGCGGAGGAATTGGAGCATCTGGTATCCCAGCTGTTTTTATTTTCTAAAATGGAGCTGGGTGAATATTTAGAAAACAATGTTCGGCTGCGGCTTGATCAAAAGGTAAGAGCAGCAGTTTGGGAAGCCGAGGCAGAATACAAAGAACATGGCCTGCGGCTGGAAACGGATCTGGTATCTGTTACAGTGGAAATGGATCCTATTCAGCTTGACCGTGTGATCGCCAATATTATGGGCAACAGCCTGAAATACAAGCAAAAAGAAGAAGGGTTGCTTCGCATTGCGCTTATAAAAACAGAGAAAACCTGTATGTTGTCCTTTGATGATGATGGTCCCGGTGTTTCGGAGAAGGAACTGCCGCATTTATTTGAAGTATTTTACCGTAGTGATCCGGCGCGGCAGAATCC
>USPE01000039.1 GCA_900556545.1 uncultured Peptococcaceae bacterium
TGATGATACGACCCCGTCCCAGCCGCTGCATGGCGTCTGCCACAATTTTCTGTTTCGCCTGCAGCTGATAAGCATAGCTGCAATGCTGCAGTTCACAACCGCCGCATTGACTGCTTTGCGGACACCGGGCATCAATGCGCTCCGGTGATGGCGCAATCAATCGCTGCAATTGGGCAGTGGCCATCTTCTTTTTGTATTCTACCACCAGAGCTTCCACCGTTTCTCCCAACATAGCCCCAGGCACAAATACAACAATATTATCGCAACGGCCAATCCCATGCCCCTGATGGGAAATTCCCGTAATAGTTACCTGAATCATATCTCCTGCTTTCAAATCTGTACACTCCTAACTAAACATCTTTCTGTTACAATTTCTGTTCCTATTTTCTCTTTGTCCTATATCATACCATAAATTGGACATAGACGAAAGCCACTAACGCAAATTACTGACACGCACCAGCACTCATATTACGTTACCAAACCCGCTGTCAAAAGAAGCACCAGGGTATTCATAAAATTCCAAACCCCATGCATGATAATAGATGCCCAAAGGGAATCGGCCCGCACCGAAACCACATTCAGCGCAATGCCGCCCAAAGTCAGCGGCAGCAGCCGAAACAAATCATAATGCATACAGCCAAACAGCAACGATGCAGCAATGATGCTATAAATAACCGAATATTTTTCACGCAAACTGTGATAAATATAACCGCGGAACAAAATTTCTTCACTGAGCGGCGCAAACACACTGACCACCACAATTACCGCAATCCATTCCCAGGCGTTTTCCGCCTTTAATATCACAGTAGAAATATCCTGCGGCTGCGCCCATTGGGGAAATAACATGGACATCAACACAGAAACCAGCATCATGGCAAAAAACATGCCCACACCCAGCAGCGATGAACGGACAATCCAGCCTTTTTTCGCAAAAGGACGCAGACCAATCTGTTCCAAGGTGCCATGGCGCACACCAAACAAAAACAATGCAGTCAGCCCCAGCATCAACGCCACCTGCAATCCTTGCATCACAAGCAGCCGATTAATCACGGTAGCGCCGCCGGGCAACCAACCGGCCAACTGTTCCAGCGGAAATAGACCACTGCCAATCAAACCGTTTATGAGTATAAAAACACCGATTATAATCACCACGCCATCCACAATAGACAACGGCTTTTGCACACGGTTATGGATTTTGTTCATACAATCACACACCTTTCCTGTTTTACTCCGGCAAATTTATCTCTGCCGCTTTTATTTTATACCAATCAATCATTACTTAAAGATAGAATAACAATCATTCCGCCCATCACGATAATACTGACTGCTTCACTTTTATCTCTGTCACCATCCTAATACCCCGAACCGCCAAGGTATGCGAAAAAGGGAACCATCACAAAACAGCTCCCTGTGCCAAACACCCTGCAATCCTTACGGATTTTCAACAAAGCGTCGGTCAATGAGCAGAAATGCAATAGCTCCCATAGCAATTAAAATTCGTCGTTATCTTCTTCCAGATAAAGCGATTTGATGGCGCTTTCCTTATTGCGCCAATCTTCGTTCACTTTTACCCATAAATCTAAATATACCTTTTCTCCCAGCAAATATTCAATTTCACGGCGGGCCTTGCTGCCGATTTTACGCAGCATCAAACCGCCTCTGCCAATGATAATGCCTTTCTGACTATCCCGCTCCACATAAATAGTAGCGCCGACATAAATTTTACCATCATCTCGCAGCTTCATTTGCTCTACCACTACGGCAACACTGTGCGGCACCTCATCACGGGTAGCTTCCAAAATCTGTTCCCGAATCAGTTCGGCTATAACCACTTCCTCCGGCTGATCTGTTACCGAATCAGCGGGATAAAACTGCGGCCCTTCTTCCAAATAGCCAAACGTAGTCTCAATCAACTTTTCTATATTATCTCCTTTTTTAGCAGACAGTGGAAAAATTTCAGCAAAGTCAAAACGTTGCTGCCACTGAGCAATCAACGACAACAGATAAGATTTTTCTACCCGGTCAATCTTATTTAACAGCAAAAAGACTGGCGCTGACGTTTTTTGCAGCTGGTCTACAATATATTGCTCGCCCGGACCAAAATCCTGCATCACATCCACCAGATAATAAACCACATCTGCATCATACAGGGAGCTTTGAGCAATCTCTACCATACGTTCTCCCAGTTTGTGCCGCGGCTTATGAATCCCCGGTGTATCCAAAAATACAATCTGCCCTGTTTCATTGGTTAACACACCGGTAATTTTATGCCGGGTAGTCTGCGCTTTATCCGACACAATTGCAATTTTACGTTCCAATATCTGATTCAATAAGGTTGATTTTCCTGCATTAGGACGACCAACCAAAGCTACAAATCCTGTCTTCATCCTTTCGTCTCTCCTTTGCTCTGTTCTTGCGGAAATTCCTGAAAACTATAAGGAAGCAGTTCCTGCACAGTAGTCAGTATCTGCTTCCCGGCTCCATTTACCAATACCAGCTCCATGTCCGGTCCAAATTCTAACATCACCTGTCGACAAGCACCGCAGGGTGCCACTGGTTCGGCGGTTTCAGCGCAGATTGCCATCCGCACCAGTTGTCGCTCACCATGGGCCACTGCCTGAAAAATAGCCGTCCGTTCAGCGCAGTTGGTTAAACCATAGCTGGCATTTTCAATATTACAACCACTGTAAATATGCCCTGCCCCAGTCTGCACCGCAGCGCCTACCGCAAAACCGGAATAAGGCGCATAAGCCTGCTCTCTTGCCTGCCAGGCAGCTGCAACCAAATCAGTATATGCTCCGCCATCATCAATCTTCATCATCGTCGCTGTCCTCTTCTTCCGGCGGCAGCAGCATAACCTCTACCTTGGTGATGCGCCGTCCGCTTACTTCAGCAATCCGAATCAGAAAACGATCAACCGTTACTTCGTCATTGACTACCGGAATTCCGCCCAGATTTTCAAATGCCAGACCGCCAATGGTATCCGCTTCACTGTCATCTAAAATTTCTTCATCCAATTCTATATCAAAAGCTTCTTCCACATCACCGATAGGCGCGCGGGCATCTGCAATCAGCCGATCATCGCTGTGCATTACAATCAGGTCTTCTTCCACATCATATTCGTCCTGAATATCGCCAATGATTTCTTCAATCAAATCCTCAATGGTAACCAAACCGCTAGTACCACCGTATTCATCCAGAATAATGGCCATGTGTACCTTTTTCAGCCGCAGCTCATTGAGCAAATCGCTGACCTTTTTGGTTTCCGGAATATAGTAAGCAGAACGAATCAGTTCCTGCACCTTCAGCTCATTAAAGTCTGCCTCCAGATGTTCAAAAATATCTTTGGCATATAAAATACCTACAATGTTATCAATGCTGTCCTCATAAGCAGGAATACGGGAATGACCGCCATCCACAATCAGCCGCAGCGCTTCGTTGATGTTATCTTCCACATCTACCGCCACAATGTCAATCCGAGGCACCATAATGGCTTTTACCAGGGTTTCATCAAACTCAAAAATGCTGTTAATCATTTCGCTTTCCGATTCGTCAAAAACCCCTTCCTCCTGCCCCACATTCACCAGGATTTTAAATTCATCCTCTGTAATGGTAGGGTCTTCTTCCTCATCTTTTTTACTGAACCGCACCACAAAGTCAGACAGTTTTGTCAGCAGGAAAACAGCCGGTGTTAAAATCAGGCTCACCAAATGAATAAAAGGCGCAATCATCATGGCCCATGTTTCAGCATGAGCCGCTGCCAGATTTTTTGGCACAACCTCCCCAAAAATCAGCACCAGCAATGTCATAATACCGGTAGCAATCCCCACACCGGCGCTGCCCCAGGCAATGGTAGCCATATTTGTCGCCAGCGCTGAAGCACCAATATTAACAATATTATTTCCCACCAGCAAAGCCGATATCAGCTTATTCTGATTTTCCAGCATATCCAGCACCAAAGCTGCTTTTTTTTCACCATCCTCCTGCAAATTACGCAGACGAATTTTATTGGCAGATAAAAAAGCCGTTTCTGACGATGAAAATATTGCCGATAAAAAAATCAAACACGCTAAAACCACTAATTGCATCGAACTGTCCGTATCCAAAAAAAACCAACCTCCAACAATCAATCTAAACGATTCTCTATTTATTCTTTCCAGTATTCTAACGGATTGCGCCAATTACCGCAAGCAGTTTTTCCTCCTGCGCCCGCATCTCTTTCTTTTCTTCTTCCTCCATGTGATCATATCCTGCTAAATGCAAAAGCCCATGCACCAAAAGATACATCACTTCCCGCTCCAAACTGTGCCCATACTCCCGGCACTGTTCCTGCGCCCGCTCCAGCGAGATCACAATATCGCCGAACAAAATTTCTTCTTCATCATCAATTTCTTCATCGGCTTCATACATCGGGAAGGACAACACATCGGTAGCGCTGTCCTTATCCCGATATTCCCGGTTCATTTCCCGAATCGCCTCATTATCCACAAACAATAAATCCACCTCTGCCTCCTGGGGAATCTGCTCCTCTCGCAGGCAGATGGCTGCAACCTCATTAATCTTCTGCCCCCAATCTGCGGGAATTTCTATTTTATCCTGTTCATTTGTAATTATGACTGTCATGGTGATTTCTGTCCTTCCTGTTTCTTCGGCACATCAATTGCTGCCTGCGACGGATATTCAATCCGTTTGTGATAAATTCCGTTGATAACCCGAGTAAAGGCAGTGGCAATCTGATCCAGATCGCGGAATGTCAGCTCACATTCATCAAACTGCCCATCATTTAATTTTCCTTTGATCAAAGTGCGGATAAACCCTTCAATCTGGCCGGGGGTGGCATTCTTCTTAGAGCGCACCGCCGCCTCTACCGTATCAGCCATCATTAAAATAGCTGCTTCCTTGGTCTGCGGTTTTGACTGCTCATAGCGATAATCCCGCTCCTTTACTTCCGGATCTGCGTCCTTGGCTTTGTAATAAAAGTAAGATACCAGACTGTCCCCATGATGCTGAGAAATCAGCTGAATCAGCACCGGCGGCAATTTTGCCGCTTTGGCCATTTCTATCCCATCCTTTACATGAGATGTAATAATCAGCGTACTAAGCTGTGGGGTAATATTATCATGGGGATTGGATCCGGAAAACTGATTCTCCGAAAAGAAATACGGCCGCTTCAATTTTCCAATATCATGATAGTAAGCGCCCAGCCGCACTTCCAAACCATTGGCCCCGATAGCTTCCGCAGCAGCTTCGCCCAGATTGCCCACCATAATACAATGATGATACGTACCGGGGGCTTCTGTCAGCAGCTGTTTCAGCAACGGCTGATTGGGGTTGGCCAGTTCCAGCAATTTAATAGATGTGGTGATACCAAAAATATTTTCCAAATACGGCAGCACACCCATGGTAAAAATGGAGGATATCAAACCGTTAAATACCCCAAATACCACGCCAAAACAAATGACATCCGGCGAATGATCCTGAATCATGCCCAGGGCAATGATGGTGCAGGCATTGACAACGCTGATACTGAACGCCGCCCGGGAAATATCCGAACGCTGCCCCAAAGCCGACACACCCAAAGCACCTACCAGACCGCCCACCAGCGCCACAATGGCAAAGGCAGAGCTGTCCGTATACAAACCCACAAAAATAGCAAAAATCATGTTAATTAAAATGCCTAACCGCACTTCCAGCAGAATGGTAATCAACATAGTGCCCATGGCTACAGGAATCAGATACCCGACCTGATCAGCCCGATCCGCGATAGGACTCAGCGTCAGCGCCAAAAATAAATCATATAAAAATAACGTAGCAGCTGTCAGCAGCATCAGCAGTATAACCTGCTTTTCATCACGATAAACCTTTGGCGTAAAGTGCATCATAAAACCGCGCACCAGCATCATTAAAATCCCCACCAGCAGCCCCACGCCCAGAATAATCAATCCGGGAGAGGTGGACTGGCTGTAACCCAGCTGTTTTAAGATACTGCTCTGCCGTTCTGTCAGAATTTCCCCTTTGCGGACAACCAATTCGCCTTTTTGCACAGTCACCTTTTCCGGCTCTACAGTAGCAATAATCTCCGACTTTTTCTGCGCTGTGGCTTCTGCATCCAGCACATAGGTCGGATAAAAATTGGCTTTGTTGATAACCGCCAGCAGGAATTTTTCCTCTGCGCCGGTAATATATTTGTCATTGCGCACCGACTGCATAATTTTTTCCCGGGCGCTTTCCAGTTCCTCCTGCGCAACCCCTTTGCTCATCACATCAATGGCATAGTCCACGCCTTTTTCATACAACCATTGTATGTTGCTTTCCGATAAATTGGCCAGCACCGCCCACTCATCCGGGCCCAGTGTAAACTCAAACACATCATGCAGCTGAGCAATTTTATCTACCGTAGTGGCATTGGCATCATCCTGCGCCACTGCAGCAATCTCTTCCAATTTGGCAAAAGAATCGGAAATATCCGCAATGGTAATGCTGTTGAATTTCTCTAAGTCAATCTTATAAATGTCCTGAAAACTTTCCAGGGCTTTTTCCTGCCGTTCCAACGTACCAGCCTCATCCACAAAGGTCAGATAACGGTCGGACTGAATATCCTGGCTGGACACCCGGCCCACTTCCCAGCTGGTGCGCCCCGGCACAAAATGACCGCACAAAATCACCATAAAGATCAGAAAAAACAGCGCTGTCCACGCAATCATCCGCTTTTTCCGCTCCTGAAAATGGTTTTCCAGTATGGTGCTGTAAAATTTTTTCAGAACGCCCATAGCTTTTGTCCCTTTCTCTTCTTATTCTGCCTCATAAGCAGCAATAATCTTAGCTACCACAGGATGCCGCACCACATCCTGCGCCGTTAAATGATGGAAACTGATTTCATCAATGCCGGACAGAATGGCTTCTGCCCGCAGCAAGCCCGACTGGCTGTGCTTCGGCAAATCCACCTGGGTAATATCCCCGGTTACTACTGCCTTAGAACCAAAACCGATACGGGTTAAAAACATTTTCATCTGCTCCGGTGTGGTATTTTGCGCCTCATCCAAAATAATAAACGCATCATCCAAAGTACGGCCTCTCATATAGGCCAGCGGCGCAATTTCAATAATCTGCCGTTCCATATATTTCTGAGCCATATCCAGCCCCAAAACATCATACAAGCCATCATAAAGCGGACGCAGATACGGATCTACCTTGTCCTGCAAATCACCGGGCAAAAAGCCCAGCTTTTCACCGGCTTCCACCGCCGGTCTGGTCAGAACAATCCGCTCCACCTGTTTATTTTTTAACGCCTTCAGCGCCATCACCACAGCCAGATAGGTTTTCCCTGTTCCTGCAGGGCCGATACCAAAAGTAATATCCTTTTGCTGTATGGCTTTTACATACCGATACTGCCCCATGGTTTTCGCCCGAATCTGCTTACCTCGATTGGTGGTATGAATCACCTCGCCCAAACAATCGGCAATTTTAGCATGATCAGTCTGACCGGTTAAGGTCAGTGCATACTGTAAATCGCTGGGAGTCAATTCCTTTTTCCCCGAAAGTTCAATCAAATATTCCAGCACAATACGAGCCGCCTGTACACTGCCCTGCGAACCGCCCAGCAAAATATCCTGTCCGCGGGCTACAATGCGGGCGCCTGTGCGCTTTTCGATCGCTCTGATATTTTCATCGGCCAGCCCGCCAATCTGCTGAGCCTGTCCAATATCCTTCAATATTATTTTATCTTCAAACTGACTCAAAAACGTCTGCCTCCTTTTTTTGCTCAAAACCTTTCATGGCAACTATTATACTATAAAATGTAAATAGAAACCATATTTTTTCATAATTCCTATGTATAATTGATGGAAAATATCTTTTACAAAGGATTACAATCCACTGTTTTCAAAAAATTGCAGCCCATTGTAATCAACTTTCGGCCTGCTTCATGATTTTGCGCCCTTATATTTATGCCCTTATATTATAAAAAAGGCGGACGGAATCATTGTCCCTCCGCCGCCTGTTCTGTCTGCTGTTCGTTCTGCTCTGCCGATAGCGCCGCCTCCGGCAGCTGGGTTTGCTTCACCTCTGCCAGATTGGCTTCAATGGTCCATACCACTTCCGCCTGCACTACATTCTGTTGATCAGACGAGCAAATACCGGCACTTTCCCTTATAAATCGACTTCCCTTGGGCATCTGTTCCTGCAAACGCTTGCGTGCCCGTTCCACCGCCATGGTGTATGCTTCCTCCCTGGTGTAGCTGCGCTGCTCTATCTGTTTTTCTTCAAAAATTGTAGTACGGACATACACAGGCAGTTCAAACTGCTGCCATCCCAGCAAACGAGTCGTTTTAATCTGCTGGCAGCTATACGGATAGGGTGAAGTCTTTGGCCCGTGCAAAATCAGTTCATGGCCTTTGCAGACCAAAGCAACCTGTTTTTTGATGTTTCCGGTAGACTGCAGCATTCGTTCTTCCAGGCTGCAGCTGCCAATTACACTGCGCTCCTGTTCACCGTAAATAACGCCTTTGGCCTTCACCGCATAAGGTGTGCCGCTGGGTGCAAACTCGCCATTGCTGTTGCGCTGTCGATCGGGATAATCCCAACCGCCAATTAAAACCTGCCCTTTTTTTACCCACTGTCCCCGTTTTACCTGAGGCGTTCCGCGAAATACCAACAGCTCGGTAATGCGACCATCAGCACCGGCAATAATGCTGCCTTCCTGCTGCTGCTGTTTTTTATCCGGCAGCCGCTCTTTTACAGTGATAGTCAGCGTTGTCCCATTGGGCTGCAGCCGAATCCAGACAAATTGAGGATGATCCAGCATCATCTGCTGCTCTATGGCATCATAATCAAACTTATCAATGCGGGAACCGGGCAGCAAACCATACTCCTTCACCAAAGCAATCATATGGGCATCGCTGTACTGTTCATTGCCGCTGACCTCATACCCCCAGATAAAAGAAAACAACAGATACAGCAGCGCAAAGCAAAGAAAAGTACCCATCCACAGTCCCTTTCGCCGTTTTATCCGACTTACCGAAAAAGGCAGGCCCCGTCGCTGCTGCACATGAAAAGAACAGCGCTGTTCCCGCAGCATACGCTGCAATATGGCAAAATCGTCCAGCAAAATCCATAAATACAGCCCATCCTCCTGCCGTTGGATATGGTGCAGATGAATGCCGGCCGCCGTAATCTGCTGCAGCAGCTCCTCAGTGCGCTCCGGCGGAACCCGCAGCTCCACCATGCCGCTCAGATACTGGTCAAATTTCATAGCGCACCTGCCCGATTTTACCCTCCACATAAATCACATCGGCAGTCAGCGAGCTGATCACCAGCTCCTGTCCTTCAATATAAAGTCTGTATTTGCCGGCCTGCAGGCCAACCAGATTGGGCGTATACTGTAAAATCCCATGATGATTTTCCACACAGCACTGCAAATTACCCAGCAGAATAATCCGCGGCAAATGCAGCACCACATCTTTGGGCATCGCCAGTATCTTTCCCATGGCTTGCTGCAGTCCCAGTTTTTCTTCCGGCATAGCAATCCCTCTCTTCTGCAATAATCTTCTTTCCTTCATGTATATGCAGAAAAGGAAGGGATATTCAGGGGAGATTGTTACTCGGCGTATCTTTTGGCCGCGTCTGAATGCCGTCCAACGACATCTTAGGCGTATCTTCCTCCGACATATCGATCATACCCGGAATGTTATCGTCAAATAAATCAATCTGCAGCGTTTTTTGTTTGTTGACAGTAGCCAGGCAAACCAACGAAGCATTGGCAATGTTGCGCTGCCGCAGCTGTTTTACCAGCCACTTGCCGTCCAGCCCCATAGCCCGCAGATTTTCATAAATAATCTGTCCATCTACAATCACTTCAATGGCCAATCCCTTAGGCTCACCTTTTATGTGCAGATCCTGCCGGGTTACTTCCTGATAATCCGGCTTTTTCAATACACTCAGCTCACCGGACTGCTCCACAATGGCCAGCTCCAGTTCCTTATAATCAAAAATACTTTCTGCCCGCAGCAGCATGGTCAATTCATCCAAATCCATATGCATCTTGCGCAAGTTGTCCTCCAAAATATTGCCGTCCTGAATGACAATCACCGGTTCACCGGCCATGGCCTTGCGAAATTTGCGGTTTTTCAGCGCCAGCCATGATACCAGCAGCGTTAAAATGCCATACGTGACCAACCCCACCAGATGATCCGGCGCATTGGCCAAATCGTCAGTGGCCATATTGGCAGCAATAGAGCCAAAGGTAATACCGTTCAGATATTCATAAAAAGTCAGCTGCGACACCTGCTGCTTGCCCAGTAAACGGGTCAGCAGCAATAAAATCACAAAGGAAACTACCGTTTGCCAAAATACAATCCAAGCATCTATCATATCGGAAACCTCCTACTTTATTTCTGGATAGTATGGGCAACACAACGGCAATTTATGTAAACATCATTCCAACTTGCCATGCAACAAAACCGGAAACAAACCTGGCAATACACTTGAACACCCAATGCATCTGATAGTACAGCCAATTCTCTCAACCATCAAACATTACAAATTAAATTTGCAAAAAATTGCGGCGCTATCACGCACCCGCATTCCTAAACAAGTCCTTACAGCTCTTACAGCAACAATACTGCCAATATAAAAAACCTCTTAAGCAGATTGTTTACACGATCCACTCAAGAGGTATGTTTATATCTGATTTTCTTGTTCAGGCTGTATATTCAGTCAGAAGGGTACTCTCTGCGTTTGCGGGTGCGCACAAAGCCCCGCTCTTTGACATACTTATACCAGCTGCTGCGGGCACTGTTCATAATATCGCAGGCTTCTTCCAGACTGATTTCGCCATCGGCCCAGCGCTGCGCTGTAGCATCAAACAAATCCCAGTCCCAGTTTAATGCCGGACGGCCAAACTTTTTGCCCGCCTTTTTGGCCGCATCTATGCCCTCCCGCTGATTCTCCTTGCTTCTGCGCTGCTGAATATCAGCCATATAGGTCAGCAAATGCAACAGCTGCTGCTCCAGCTGCTCTCCTGTGGTGCCCATGGCCTTAAACCGACGGCTGTCCAAATCCATGGCATCCTCCAGCACCACCACATCCACCTGTAATTCCCTGGTTAAATGCTGCCACTCCTGCGCCATATCAGCAAAGGTGCGGCCCAAACTGTCCAGACCATCCACATACAGCACATCGCCAGGGCGCAGCATATTGCGCATAAATAAATAATTTTTCCGCTCATAATCCTTATTGCGGATATCCTCAAACAGGAACCGATCATCCTGCACCGCCTCCAGCATCCGCTGCCGCATAGCGCCACTGCCCTGCTCCTCCTCAAACACCCTGGCATAGCCCAGATTCATTGTTGGTCACCTCGTTTACATACCATATTTATTTTACCCATACAATTTTCTCCAAAAAAATATGGAGAAGATTATA
>USPE01000040.1 GCA_900556545.1 uncultured Peptococcaceae bacterium
GTTGGGGGCTATCTATCAAATCGGAATTTCATAAGGCTTTCAATCAGCTTTAGTTTAACGTGTTCTTCCACATCAGCATTGACACGCCCGTTCATCTTGACCGTTGACTGCTCCGGCTGGGTTTGCTATTTTCTTTTAGATTGTTCTTAATTTGATTTTACAAATGCCTTGTAAAAATAGTAAACTCAATTATTCGTGTTTCTCATAATATATATTACATACAACTATGACAAATAGCATAAGGAATAAAACAGCGCAAAGTGTAATTGTTACTGTAAGCAGTTGTTCCCATTTTAAAATGGCAAACAGAAACATAGTGATGAAACAAGCAGCACTAATTAAGTAATTTGTAATCAACAAGGCTTTTCTACTACTTTTCATCGTAATATATTTGTCGCGTTCATCTGTAACCTTCTCAGCTTGGTTATCAATACTTAATTTAGTAAAAGCAGAAAAGAAATTGATTGCACTCCAAGCAAGTAGAAAAATTCCGGCTATAAGAAGTCTTGTTTCCATACCACGAAAGGCAACAATACCCAAGCAAACACCTCCCAAAATCAAAACTATAATTGCCGTAACAAAACTTCTCACATTTTTAATTCGCTTCATAATTCTTATCCTCCAATTCTTTGTTTTCTTTTAGACAACACAATTCTTCAACAGTCACACCAAATATTTCTGCAATTCTATATGCTAACATTAGTGATGGACTATACTGTTCTTTTTCGATAGAAATAATTGTTCTGTTTGAAACATGAACTAAGTCGGCTAACTGCTGTTGAGTTAGTTTGAATTGCGTTCGTAGCTCTTTCACTCTTGTTTTCAATCAATTCCCTCCTTAATATGAAGCTTGCTTCTTGTGAAGCTAACTTCATATTACCACTAAGATATGAAAATGTCAACAGGAAAAGTGAAGTTTGCTTCATTTTTTGGAATAGAGGGCTACTGTCTATAAAACTTTTGTGTGTTACTTTATGGCACATGAGCATTAGGATATCGGATAAAACAGAGATAACATTTTAAAGACGATGTTGTTTGTATATAACGGTGTACATTCTTTGTGATTATTGATGAACTTACACAAGGTTATTTTAACGTATTTTGGGATGCAGACAAATTTATTGATCAGAAGCGGTGAAAGGCAACAACGGCGGTTGACAACAAAATTGGGTGGGGATATAATTAGTCGTGTCGAATTATATAAAATTTTTAGGATAGCTATAACGTGGCATCTAGGTATGGAATGCTCTGCGGGAACTGCAGAAAAATAAATTGGAGGATGAAAGAAAAAATGATTATTTTAGTAATTAACAGCGGCAGCTCTTCTTTGAAATTTCAGCTGCTGAACATGGACGACGAATCTGTAATGGCACAGGGGCAGGTAGAAAAAATCGGTCTGGAAAGCGGAATTTTCACCATCAAGGCCGGCGGTGAAAAACATAAATCCGAACTGGCTATTGCTGACCACGAAGTTGCCATGAAACTGGTGTTGGACGGTCTGTTAAAGACAGAAGGAGTAGGTTTGAGTTCACTGGATGAAATTGATGCTGTTGGTCATCGTATCGTGCAAGGCGGCGATACATTCAGCAAAGCAGTGTTGGTAGACGATGCTGTATACGACAAAATCAAAGAATACGGTGCTATGGCTCCGCTGCACAACCCAGCGCATTTAAAAGGGATTGATGCTTGTGCAAAAGTAATGCCGGGCAAACCACAGGTTACTGTGTTTGACACCGCATTCCATCAAACTATGGAACCAGTGGCTTATACTTATGGTCTGCCAAAAGAATTTGCTCGCAAACACAGCATTCGCCGTTACGGCGCGCATGGTACATCCCATAAATATGTATCCCGTCGGGTGGCTGCATTGATGGGCAAACCGGTTGAGGAATTAAAAATTATTACCTGCCATTTGGGCAATGGTTCCAGCATTTCCGCTATTAAAAACGGTGAAGTAGTGGATACTTCCATGGGCTTTACCCCTCATGAAGGTTTGCTGATGGGTACTCGCTGCGGTGATATTGATGCCACTGCTGTATTGTATCTGATGAAACATGAAGGCTTTGATGCAGATCGTATGGATCATATGCTGAACAAAGAATCCGGTCTTTTGGGCGTATCCGGTGTGTCCAGTGACTTCCGTGAGCTGGATGAAGCCATTGCAGCAGGTGATGCCGATGCAAAATTGGCTCGTGATATCTTTATTTATCGGGTTAAAAAATATATTGGTAGCTATGTAGCAGCGATGAATGGCGTAGATGCAGTGGTATTTACTGCCGGTATCGGTGAAAACGGTCCAGACGTGCGGGAAGAAATTTGCGCTGATATGGATTATTTGGGTATCAAAATTGATACAGAAGTGAATAACGTACGGGGTAAAGAAGTAGATATCAGTGCGGCTGATGCCAAAGTACGCACTTGGGTAGTGCCAACCAACGAAGAATTGGCCATTGCCGAAGAAACAGTAGAAGCTGCATTCGGTAAACAAAACTAAGAAAAACAGCGTTTTATTGACAGACAAAGGATAGGGAGGCAGTAATATGGATGTATTAGCAGGCTTCAAAGAAAAAGCAAAAGCAAAAAGACGGAGAATTGTTTTGCCGGAAGGTGCAGAACTCCGCACTCTGAAAGGTGCAGCGCAGGCGGTGGCCGAAGGGCTGGCCGAACCTATTCTGTTGGGCGACGAGGCGGAAATCCGCGCTTTGGCGCAGCAGGAACAGATCAGCCTGGATGGCCTGACCATTATTGATATTGCCAGCAGCGCTGATTTGTCTGCTTTTGCAGAGCAGTTTTATGAGCTGCGCAAACATAAAGGTATGACCTTGGAAAAAGCAGAACAAACTGTGCGCAATCCTTTGTATTATGGTAATCTGATGCTGCTGCAGGGTAAAGCAGATGGTTTACTGGCCGGAGCGGACAATACTACAGGTGATGTGTTGCGGGCCGCTTTGCAGACAGTAAAAACCAAACCTGGTATCAAAACCGTTTCCGGTGCTTTTGTCATGATTTTACCGGATCAGACCTATGGCGATCAGGGTGTGTTTATTTTTGGCGATTGCGCTGTGAATCCTAATCCGGATAGTCAGCAGCTGGCTGACATCACCATTAGCTGTGCGGAAACAAAACGCAGCTTACTTGGCGGTGAACCTCATGTAGCAATGCTGTCTTTTTCTACCAAGGGCTCTGCTAAACATGAAAATGTAGACAAAGTAACAGAGGCGTTGGCATTGGTCAAAGAAAAGCAGCCAGAACTGTCAGTAGACGGTGAATTGCAGCTGGATGCGGCCGTTGTACCTTCTGTAGCTGCAAAAAAAGCGCCGGGCAGTACCGTTGCAGGTCAGGCCAATGTATTAGTGTTCCCTGATTTACAGGCTGGCAATATCGGCTATAAATTGGTGCAGCGTTTTGCAGGCGCAACTGCCATTGGTCCTATCTTGCAGGGGATGGCAAAACCGGTCAACGATTTGTCCAGAGGCTGCAGTGTGCAGGATGTGGTGGATATGATTGCCATCACAGCGTTGCAATGTGAATAAAACGATGCAAAAATAATATTGGTTCTATTGTGTTAAATAATGGAACATAATACCGGACAGGACTGTTTTTACAGCGATGTCCGGTTTTTTTGTATTTTTATTGGTGTTGCTGATAGATTGACAGTGGACGGGGCAGCGGAAGCTGTATTATAATGAAATCAGATTACAAAATGGGGAGTGATAGTATGTCTGACTTAACATTATGGAAACAGTTGGAGCAATGGAAAGAACAGTATCAATGGGTGGATTTGACCCATGAACTCAGCACCGATACCCCCCATTGGGTAGGCTGGCCGGCGCTGGAGTGTAAAGAGATGATGAATTTGGAGCAGTCCATTTTTGCTGCCCACGCTTATACTACAGTGGGGCAGTATGGCACCCATGTGGATGCGCCCTGCCATATGGTGAAAGGTGGGCGTTCGCTGGAGCAGGTAGAGCTGCAGGAAGCAGTTATGCCGCTGTGTGTTATCAACAAAGAGGACGCTGTGGCGCACAATGCCGACTATGTGCTGACTGTAGAGGATATCTTGCAGTGGGAACAGACTTATGGCAAAGTTCCGGCAGGTGCGTTTGTGATTTTTCAGAGCGGATGGGGCAAGCGGCCCGGTGAAACCATGGACAATCTGGATGAAGACGGTAACCGCCATTTTCCCGGTTGGCAGCTGGAAGCTGTTAAATTTTTGGTAGAAGAACGAAATATCGGTGGTATTGGTCATGAAACTTCTGATACCGAGGCGCCCATTACATCAGGACAAACCAATTATGAAGTAGAATATTATATTCTTGCTCAGGGCCGCATTCAGGCCGAACTGCTTTGTAATGTGGAGCAATGCCCGCCGGTAGGAGCACTGTTCTTCTGTATGTTTCCAAAAGTAAAAGGCGGTACAGGCTATCCGGCTCGTTGCTTTGCTATCTGTCCTAAGGCGTAATTGGGGATAAAAAATGATGGGCAGATAGAACGCTCGATAGAATAAATTAAAATGTAAAAGGTGCAGATGGAATTCCTAAAATAAAGGATGTGTCTGCACCTTTCTTGTGTAATACAATAAAGTATGAAAATAAATTGCCGAAAGAATAAGCGCCTGCTACACAAATACAAACTGAATCAGCAGCATATAGCATACTGTTCCGCCGGCGATGGAAAGCAGCATCTGCCGCTTCCAGATATGCAGGCCGATAACCAGCAGAATAGAAAACAGTTCGGGCAGGCCGTGAGTACCAGTCATTGGATCGACATTCTTTAAACAATACACAATCAGCATGGCAAAGACAGCAGAAGGCAATGCTTTGCCCAGATACTGCACATAGGGCGGTGTCGGTTTCTTAGAAGAAAATACAAAAAAAGGCAGAAACCGCGTGGCCATGGTGCCCAACACACACATGGCAATGGTAATAATCTGTTGGGTCAATGTCATAGAGGTCATGCAAAACCACCTGCCTGTTCAATTGGTTTGCGGCCCAGTGTCAGGGCAGCCAGAATTAAAACCATGGTTGGAATCATAAAGTCATCTGCGCCGAACAATACCAGACACAAAACTGATGCCACCATGCCGATAAATGCAGTCCAATGTTTTTTCTCTTTGAGCCACTGTTCCAGAAAGATGACCACAAACATAGCAGTCATCACAAACTCTAACCCCTGGGTATTAAAGGTGAGCAGCGAGCCCAACAGTCCCCCTATGGTAGAGCCGGAAAACCAATAAAACTGATTTAGTGCGGTTACCCAGAACATAAACCAGCCTTTATCAATGCCTTCGGGTATTTTGGCAGTGTAGTTGATAGAAAAACTTTCATCGCACATACCAAAAATCAGATAATATTTTTTCCAGCCGGTATTTTTATATTTATCCAGCATGGAAATGCCGTAAAATAAATGACGCGCCTGGATCATCAGTGCTAAGGTGAAAGCCTGCAGCGGATTAAATGCGCCCAATAGCAGATTAACAGCTACAAATTCCAGCGAACCGCCAAAAATAGTTGCGCTCATCAGCATGGGATACCAAAAAGAAAACCCCGACACATTCATATAAATACCGTAAGTGAGTCCCAAAAACCAAAAGCCGGCAAAGATAGGGATGGTATAAGGAAATGCTGCGTGAAATGCTTTTTTGATTTGGGATTTATCTGCCTGTGTCAAAAAAATGCCTCCTTTTCTGAATCAAATTGATTCATAGATCTGAAAATAAATTGTAATTTTTAGTATAACATTGCATATCCTATACATTCAACAGTATTTTTATGAAAGTAGGACAAAGCTTTTTTATGATAAAAACAGAAAACGACAAACAACAATTCTATGCGATAAAATATGAAACGGTTCGTTTGTATTGTACAATGATCAGTCAATGGATAAGTATAATAAAGCAGAATCAAAGAAAAATAAAAAAGCAATGACACATTGCGCGTCATTGCTTTTTTATTTGTGACCGGATGCTTACGCTTCAGCAGCAACCGCTTTATTCAGAGCTTCCATTAACGCTGGAACATTGATACCATGACCTACAGCACCCTGTTCGATATTTTCAAAATGAGCAGCGGCACATCCCAGACAGCCCATGCCGAATTCCATAAATACAGCAGCTGTTTTTGGATATTTCTGTACACATTCTTTAATTCCCATTTCTTTGGTAATTAACACGATTATTGCGCCCCCTTTGCAAATGAATTGCTTACAATTCATAGTATAACAAAGGAATTATTTTTTTGCAAACTTTTAATGAAAAGAATATTTTATTGTGATAAACTATATAGATAATGGAGGGAATTATATGTTAATTTTTAGTTATGTCATTTCCGCAGCGCTGGAGGCGACTCTGTCTTATTTGTTATATATGGCCACAGGAGAAATTCCGGTGATTTATGTATTGCTTTTGATCAGCAGTCTGTTGTCTATTCCTATTGAATGCAGTGCTGCAGGAGAATTGGTGCGTCAGGCTATGAAAGCAGAGGGTAAAAATATTGACCAGTTTGATATTATGTCTAACTGGGGACGGTCTTTTTTGTATCTCTGTGTTTGGGCTGGTTATTTGGATGCCGAAACCGGCGGTGTGCTGGCCTGTGTTTGTATTGGCGCTGCCATGCTGCTGGGCATTTTGCGGTTTCGGTAATGTAAAAAATTTTATACTAAGCAAAAAAGTCTGCCGGAGTATCACCATTCCTAGGCAGACTTTTTGTTTGTCGGCAATCAGCCGAATTATTCATATAAGCTGTAAACGATATCGTTTAGTTCGTAAGTGACATGTTTTGCCGCTTTTAAGGATAACGCAGCAGCGCAGTAAAGATTCATGGATTCCTGCAGCGCAGCTTTGAAGATAGCAGGATCAATATCACCGGTAGCGATATAATGCAGATGTAAATCAGAAAATGCCATTGGGTATTCAGAAGGACGATCCCCTCTGACTTCTACTTTTAAGCTGTCCAGCTGCTGTCCTCGTTCTGCCATGGTTTCTACAATATCCATAGAAGAACATGCACCTACACCGCACAACAGCAGTTCAGTAGGACGAGGCGCACAGTTGTCACCCGCCGGTTTGCCGGCATCCATTTTTACTTTATGACCGGATTCGGTGTCCGCTTCAAAGGTCATACGCTGTTCCCAATTTACAGTTACTTTCATGATAAACCCTCCAATGAAATTAATAATCATAAAACAAGTCAGACGCCAAGGGCTGTCTTTCTCTTTATAGTGTAATGTTTTTTCCAGTTCTATGCAAGTTATTTTACAATTTTCAGCAAATTATCCTGCTATACAAGCGGAACAAAATAAAGTATACTAATGTAAGACAGCGATTGGAAAGATATGGTTTCTTTTATTTGCTGAGATACATAAGGAGGAATTGGGGTAATGGTGGAATTAACAGTGTTGGGAAATTACGGTCCTTATCCGGCAGCGCAGGGCGCCTGCAGCGGTTATTTGTTGAACGTGAACGGCTTTTATATTATGTTGGATTGTGGCAATGGCAGCTTCAGTAAGCTGCAAAAATATGCTGATTATACAAAGCTGGGTATTTTATTTTTGAGTCACTTGCATCCTGACCATTATTGTGATATTTATTGTTTGCGGCAGGCTTTAAAATATCAAATGCGGGAAGGTATTCGTAAAGATCCGTTGTTTGTGTATCTGCCTGAGGGACCGGAGGAAATTGCTGCCCAGATTCGGCAGTGGGATGATGTGTTTACTGTAGTCAGTCTGGAAGAAGCGCAGGCGGCAGTCAATGACTTTAATTTGTTTCAGCTGAAATTTTTTCCGGTGCAGCATCAGATGCCTGCCTACGGTGTGCAATTTTGTATTGAGGGGGAAGCGCTGCTTACTTATACCGGTGATACCGGTTGGTTTGCGCAATTGGATACCTATTGCCAGAATAGTGCTTATCTGCTGGCGGAAGCGTCTTTGCGGAATTGTGAGATGGCTGGCTGCGGACAAAATCATATGACGGCGGGGCAAGCAGGTACATTGGCGCAAAACAGTGGAGCCCATCATCTGATTTTGACTCACTTTTTTCCAGAGACCAATTTGCACCAGCTGCAACGAGAAGCAGAGCAGAATTTTGATGGCCCCGTTTACATGAGCGCTACCGGTAAAAAATATATTTTGCAGCCTTAATTCTGTGAAGAAAAGGATTGAAAAAACCGGAAACAGTTGTATATAATAAAAGAAATATTAATTAGTAGAAGATAGAGCGATAAAAACAGAAAATAAGGCAGAGGCTATGTTAGTTTCAAAACGGATTTTCATTGATAAACTAAGTAAAAAGGATGGATATAATAATGATGACAGAACTGGTATTGGCCAGCGGTAATCAGGGTAAAATTGCAGAATTTCAACGACTGCTGGAAAATTTGGATATTGCAGTACATTCCATGAAAGAATATCCGCAGATTGGTGAAATTGAAGAAAATGGCGCTACCTTTGCAGAAAATGCGCTGATTAAGGCACGCGCGGTTTGCAAAGCCACCGGCAAGCCGGCATTGGCTGATGATTCGGGGTTAATGGTGGATGCGCTGAACGGTGCGCCGGGCATTTATTCGGCTCGGTTTGCCGGTTCTCAGCATGATGATGCTGCCAACAATGCTAAGCTGCTGCAACTGTTGGAACCTGTGGAGGATGGGCAGCGGACAGGCAGTTTTTTCTGTGCCATTGCCATTGTTTTGCCTGATGGCAGAGAGTATACAGTAGAAGGCAGTTGTTCAGGAAAAATTCTGCGGCAGTTGGAGGGCGACGGTGGTTTTGGATATGATCCGCTTTTCTATGTGGAGGAATTGGGGAAAACCTTTGCCCAATTATCCATGGCCGAAAAAAATCAGATTAGCCATCGGGGCAGAGCCAATCAGAAAGCGGTGGCAATTTTGCAGCAGTTAAAAGGAGAATCCAGATAAAGAAAGGAACGCAGTTATGAAAATAGCAGTAGTAAGCGATACCCACGGTAACTGGCAGCTGATTGAGAAAGCGTTGCGGGAGGAACCTGTGGATTATTTAATGTTTTTGGGCGACAATGCTGAGGACGGTCGGCAATTGGAGCGCTCACTGGGGGTTACTGCATTTATTGTGCAGGGAAATTGTGATTATTCCGATCCGGCACCGGTAGAACAGATGGTGGAATTAGGCGGTTGGCAGTTTTGGTTATGCCATGGCCACTCCTGTTTTGTGAAGGAAAATTTAACATGGCTGTGGGCAGAAGCACGGGATAGAAAAGTGGATTTTGCATTATATGGACATACTCATCAGGCATTTTATGAAGAACGTGATGGTATTACTGTGATCAATCCCGGTGCGGTCAGTATGCTGGATTTGGTAATTGGGACAGCTTCCTGGGGGCTTTTGACCTTATCTGATAAAAAAGATGAAAATTTTTTCAAAAAATATGAAAAAAAAGCTTGCCAAAAGAGTTAGAATCTGATAGAATAACTTTCGTCGTCAGGACAAAGGAACAACGGGGTGTGGCTCAGTTTGGTAGAGTACGTGGTTTGGGACCATGGGGCCGGGGGTTCGAATCCCTCCACCCCGACTTAACAATTTTAATCTGAATACTTTGTATGTCACAAAAAATTGCGTTATCTTGATACATGAATTAGTTACTGAATAGCTGCTCAGATGAGCAGCTTTTTGCATAAAAAATACTCTTTCCTGTTAGTACAGAAAAAGCTTAAACTATATACTTTCTAAATTATAAACAAAAAATTATTGAGGATATTGCAAATTCATTTTGCATATGCTATACTGTGCCTAGGCAATAGGAATTGTGATGGATTCCAATGTTAGACATGAAAACCCCAGTAGTTGTCGCTACTGGGGTTTTTTGATTGAACTATATGATCCAATCATAAATATCTTGGTGCAGCACTTTTACAACAGCTCTGTATAACTGTCAATTTGATAATCTGCCAATGCGCCAATCTGCTCCCGTTCAGCATCGGAATATACATCATATACTGCCACTGCAGCAATTCCTGCATGCTTGGCAGCTTCCATACCAATTAACGAATCTTCAAAAATCAGACATTCTTCGGTCGATACCTGCAATTCTTTCAGCACGCGCAAATAAATTTCCGGATTGGGTTTTATCTCTTTGGCATCCTCCCGGGTGTAAATACGTGTAAAATATTCATCCATGTTGGCCTTCTCTTTTATCCGCGTATTTTCCGTTCTGTAAATATCCATATTGTTTCGTCTGGTCGTGCTGGCAATGACCAATGTATAGCCGGCCGTCTTCAATGCTTTGATAACATGCTCTGCATCTTTTTTATAATCAATTTCATAGCGCAAATAATCCTGCGCAATCTGATACCGCAGCGTATGAATCTCTTCTGCATGCAACGACGACTGATATTTTTTCCCTAAATATGCGCAGTAAGCCAGATAGGGATTTTCTGCTGCATGGAACTGCCGCAAAACGGTATCCCGCTGTTCCTGTACCGATTCTAAATCGGTTCTGCCATCGGTGCGAATCTGTTCAATGAGTTTCTCATCAACGGCATTCCAGATTCCCACCGAATCAATCAGAGTTCCATCCATATCAAAAATAATTACCTTTTTTCCCTGCAGCATCTCTTGCAATTTTTCATTCTCCATATTGTTGCTCTAACCGTCCTTTTCTAACATATCGTTTGTCCCGTCTGATAAAAAAACAGACTCGGCATAATCGTATTTCCATAAATAAAACCGTACCAAATCAAACATACTTCACAAAAAACAGCCCCAGTATCAACGACTGTGGCTGTCTTGCTCCTTATGATCTGGCGCATTCGGTTGCTTCGCCCCGCAAAATTTCCAACCCGTGAGCCAGTTCGGTAATCACATATTCCAAATTTTCGCGGACAGCCTTTGGACTGCCCGGCAGATTAATGATCAATGTCTTTTCCCGAATACCGGCCACAGCCCGGCTCAGCATAGCCCGTTTGGTAATCTGTAAACTGTTTAGCCGCATCGCCTCCGGAATCCCCGGCACTTGCCGTTCTATCACATCCAAAGTAGCCTCTGGGGTCCAATCCCGCGGCGAAAACCCAGTGCCGCCGGTAGTTAAAATCAAGTCCGCCTGCTGCTGCACACAAATCCGTTCCATTTCCTCTGCCAATAGCTGCCGTTCATCAGGCAAAATGACCTGATACACCACTTCATACCCATTCTGTTCCAGAATTTCCCGAATTACAGAACCGCTGACATCTTCACGCTGCCCTTTTGCTCCTTTATCGCTGGCAGTAATAATTGCTGCTCGAAACACGCTCATTCCTCCTTCAATTCTACTGTATCAACATTTTTCATTTCTGCTTAACCGCCAACCTGAAACATTTGACGAGAATCGGTATCTTCGGCATACTCTTTATCATAAAAATGATGTTCCAGCGGCTTTTCCAATATCAT
>USPE01000041.1 GCA_900556545.1 uncultured Peptococcaceae bacterium
TCTTTGGCGATAAGCAGAAGATAGAGGACAGCGAGGGAGAAATCTCTCGCTGTTTATGTTATCATATAGAAATATCATTATTCGAGAAATGACATTGTAACGAAAAATAGAAAACTTTATATCATGTTTCGTTTAGAATTTGATTTTTATGTTGACAGAACTATTTTGTTATGCTACACTAGATAGGCGTGAAAAATAGGTATAAAGATAACCTTTTTATAGAATTTCTTTCGGGAGGTGTTTGGAATGCGTGTTGGAATTACACTGGCTTGTACAGAATGTAAAAGACGTAATTACAGTACTGTAAAAAACAAAAAGAATAATCCAGATAGAGTTGAGTTGAAAAAATACTGCCCATTTTGTAAAACTCATACTTTGCACAAAGAAACTAAGTAAGGTAGGATGAGTGCCAGATGAGTGAAAAACAACCTGAAAAGAAAGTTGGTTTTTTTGCGAAAGCCAAGAGATCCAGTAAAGCCTCTCTGAATGAATTGAAAAAGGTTCACTGGCCTACTAAAAAAGAGTTGATTACCTACACAAATGTTGTTTTGGTAACCGTAGTAGTTATTGCTGCTTTGATTTGGATTGTTGACTCTATTGTAGGTACGATTTTTGGTTATTTAATTTAATGTTAGGAGCCTGAGCCATATGGAAGAAAAAAGCTGGTATGCTGTTCATACCTATTCAGGTTACGAAAATAAAGTAAAAACCAACCTAGAAAAACGAATTGAGTCTATGAATATGGAAGATTATATTTTCCGTATTATGGTTCCGACGGAAGATGTTGAGGAAAAGAAAAACAACAAGGTAAAAATCAACAAAAGAAAAGTTTTTCCGGGATATGTTCTGGTGGAAATGATTATGACCGATGATTCTTGGTATGTTGTGAGAAATACAACAGGGGTAACGGGTTTTGTCGGTGCTGGTACCAAGCCAGTTCCTTTGCACGAAGCGGAAGTAAAAACGCTGTTGCGCTTGCAAGGTCTGGAAGAAACGAGACGTGAAGTTGATTATGAAGTAGGCGATGATGTCGAAATATTAGAACAGTCGTTTCGTGGCATGATTGGACGAGTTAGTGCGATTGATACAGAAAAAGGAAAAGTCACAGTTATGCTTTCCTTGTTCGGAGGTCGCGAGACTCCTGTTGATTTAGAATATGACCAGGTTTTTAAAGTTTAGATATATTTTATATCTAATTTTAGTGGGAGGGAAACCCCCGTTATACCACATTTTGTTTAAGGAGGTGCACCAATAATGGCGAAAAAAGTCGTTGGTTTTGTAAAATTGCAAGTGCCTGCTGGGAAAGCGAACCCTGCACCACCAGTTGGTCCTGCACTGGGTCAGCATGGTGTTAATATCATGGGGTTCTGTAAAGAATTTAATGAAAGAACAAAAAATCAGGCAGGTTTGATTATTCCTGTTGAAATTACTGTTTACGCTGACCGTTCTTTCAGTTTTATTACAAAAACTCCGCCAGCTGCAGTATTGTTGAAAAAAGCTGCTGGTATTGAAAGAGCTTCAGGCGAACCAAACCGTAAAAAGGTTGCAAAAGTTCCTGCTTCTAAAGTAAAAGCAATTGCTGAAGAAAAAATGCAGGATTTGAACGCTGCTAGCTTGGAAGCTGCAATCACTATGATTGAAGGTACAGCTAGAAGTATGGGTATTGAAATTGTAGAAGGCTAATTGTTTTCTATTGTTTTTGTTTAATATGTGGGAGGAAATTTCCGTAGAACCACTGAGGAGGAAGAACACATGCCAAAACATGGTAAAAAATATGTGGAAGCCAGCAAGATGGTAGAAAATACTACTTTGTATGAAGTAAGTGATGCCCTTGCATTGGCGAAAAAAACTGCTACTGCGAAATTTGATGAAACAGTGGAAGTTGCATTTAGACTTGGCGTTGACCCAAGACAATCCGATCAACAGATTCGTGGCGCTGTAGTGCTGCCTAACGGAACTGGTAAAAGCCAAACTGTATTGGTGTTTGCGAAAGGGGAAAAAGCAAAAGAAGCAGAAGCTGCTGGTGCAGATTTTGTTGGTGCAGAAGACCTGGTTGCAAAAATTCAGGGCGGTTGGTTTGGATTTGATGTTGCCGTTGCAACTCCGGATATGATGGGTGTTGTAGGTAAAATTGGTCGTTTGTTAGGGCCGAAAGGTTTAATGCCAAACCCAAAAACAGGTACAGTAACAATGGATGTTACAAAAGCTGTTAATGAAGTTAAAGCTGGTAAAATTGAATATCGTGTTGATAAAACCGGTATCATTCATGCACCTATTGGGAAAGCTAGCTTTGAACAGGCTAAACTGGAAGAAAACTTTAAGACTCTGGTTGATGTAATTATCAAAGCAAAACCAGCTAGCCAGAAAGGTCAGTACATTAAGAGTGTAACTGTTTCTTCAACAATGGGCCCTGGGGTAAAAATCAATCCATTAAAACTGCAATAGTTTTATTGACAGAATCAAGATAAACATATATAATATGAATGCTTAACTGAATAGATTTTCGCTGTAGACAGTAGGTGTCGAGATGACTTAATTTCCTACCGAGGCCATTGTTGCTATGCAATTTCTGCCTTTGTGTTTCTACGCAAAGGCTTTTTATATGGTCGATCAGTAATTTCAGTTCTGTATTAATTTTAATACACTCGTTAGGAGGTGCTGAAATGGGTAGTTTAGAAGGAAAAAAGGCTGTTGTAGCTGAATTGGTTGAAAAGTTCCAGTCTTCCAAAACAGTTGTTGTTGTTAACTATCGTGGTTTAACAGTGGCACAGGCTACAAAATTGAGAAAACAGCTGAGAGAAGCAGGTGTTGATTACCGCGTAGTAAAAAATACTTTGCTGGCAATCGCTGCAAAAGAAGCTGGTGCAGATGCATTGGTGCCATTATTTAAGGATGTAACAGCAATTGCATTTGGCGGTGAAGATTTAATTGCTCCTGCACAGATTATTGCCAAATTCTCTAAAGACAACAAAGTTTTAGAAGTAAAAGGCGGCTTGCTGGAAGGTGAATATCTGGACCAGGCTGGTGTAATTGCATTGGGCGAACTGCCACCAAAAGAAGTATTGCTGGCTCAGGTTGCTTCTTGTTTCCAGGCTCCAATCCAGAGAATGGCTTATGTGTTGGAAGAAATTCGCAAATCTCAGGAAACTGCGTAAAACAATGTGCGTGATAGTATAATTAAAAAATAGGAGAGATTACAATGTCTAAAATTCAAACAATTATTGATACAGTAAAAGAATTATCTGTTATCGAATTATCCGAATTAGTAAAAGCTTTCGAAGAAGAGTTTGGTGTAAGTGCAGCTGCTCCTGTAGCTGTAGCTGCTGCTGGCGGTGCTGCTGCTCCTGCTGCTGAAGAACAGACCGAATTTGATGTTATTCTGGCTGGTGCTGGTGCTAACAAAATCGCTGTTATTAAAGTAGTTCGTGAAATCACCGGCTTAGGCTTGAAAGAAGCCAAAGAAGTTGTTGATGGCGCTCCAAAACCAGTTAAAGAAAAAATTGAAAAAGCTGAAGCTGAAGAAATTAAGAAAAAATTGGAAGATGCAGGCGCTAGCGTAGAAGTGAAATAATTTAGTTAACTAAATTATAAAAGGAAAGGGCATTTATTCTGTGTGAGAACAAGGAGTAAATGCCCTTTATTTTTCTTTGAAAGTCGGAAGAAAAGATATTTGAAGATTAAAAAAACATTTACAAATTACATAAATTGTGATATCATATAAGCATATGACTAATAATAAAATGGAAGAATTTTGCGATGAATAAAATTGATATTTATGGCAAAAATAGTCTAATATAGAGTTTTAGCAAGGTTGATTAAAAAACTTTAAGGGGTGAGGAGCATTGGTCAATACGACACATGCACTAAGAGAAAGGCATAGTTTCGCCAAAATTGATGAAATTATGGTTATGCCTAATTTGATTGAAGTTCAACGAAATTCCTACAAGTTATTTTTGGAGGAGGGGCTGAAAGAGACGTTTTCTGAGGTTTCTCCAATTCAAGATTTTACGGGGAATTTAATCCTTGAATTTGTAGATTATAGTTTGGGGGAACCAAAGTATGATGTAGATGAATGCAAGGAACGTGATGCTACTTATGCCGCTCCTCTGCGCTTAAAGGTTCGCTTAATTAATAAAGAAACCGGTGAAGTAAAAGAACAAGAAGTTTTTATGGGTGATTTCCCAATTATGACTACAAAAGGTACCTTTATTATCAATGGTGCTGAACGTGTTATTGTCAGTCAGCTTGTTCGTTCCCCCGGTGTATATTATTCTGAATCTATTGATCAGACAGGGAAAAAACTTTATGGGGCTACGATTATTCCAAATCGTGGTGCGTGGCTGGAGTTTGAAACTGACAGTAATGACAATTTATTTGTGCGAATTGACCGTACCAGAAAATTACCAGCTACTGTGTTGTTGCGCGCATTAGGTTATTCCAGCAATGGACAGATTCTGGAATTGTTTGATAACGATGATCGTATTCGAATGACATTGGAGCGTGATCATACTGAAACAGAAGGGGAAGCCTTAGTAGAAATCTATAAACGGTTACGCCCGGGTGATCCACCAACTGTCGAAAATGCCAGAACATTGTTAAATTCTTTGTTCTTTGATCCAAAACGATATGATTTTGCTAAAGTTGGGCGTTACAAAGTAAATAAAAAGCTGGGTTTGGATATTGATCCAACGAAAAAAATCATCACACATGAAGATATAATTGAAACCGTTCAGTATTTATTAAATCTGATAAAAGGGGTAGAAGGCTATACTTCTGATGATATTGACCATTTAGGAAATCGTCGAATTCGTTGTGTTGGTGAATTGTTGCAAAACCAGTTCCGCATTGGCTTAACCCGTATGGAACGGGTTATTCGGGAAAGAATGACAATTCAGGATGCCGAAAATGTAACGCCACAGGGTTTGATTAATATTCGTCCTGTTGTTGCAGCGATTAAAGAATTTTTTGGCTCTAGCCAGTTGTCTCAATTTATGGACCAGATTAATCCATTAAGTGAGTTAACACACAAGAGAAGATTAAGTGCTTTGGGGCCTGGCGGTTTGAGCCGTGAACGTGCGGGGTTTGAAGTGCGTGACGTACATCCATCTCATTATGGACGTATGTGCCCAATTGAAACACCTGAAGGTCCCAATATTGGGTTAATTAACTCTTTGAGTACCTATGCCAAAATTAACGAATATGGTTTTATTGAATCTCCTTATCGGAAAGTTAATAAAGAAACTGGTGTTGTAACCGATCAAATTGAGTATTTAACAGCAGATGTAGAAGACAAATATATTGTTGCACAGGCTAACTCTTTGTTAGATGAAGAAGGCCGTTTTGCAACTAAAAAAGTAAATGCTCGTTATGGACATGCCAATATTTTAGTTGATAGTGAAAAAATCGACTATATGGACGTATCTCCAAAACAGGTTGTGTCTATTGCAACTGCCATGATTCCATTCTTAGAACACGATGATGCAAACCGTGCGCTGATGGGTGCCAACATGCAGCGTCAGGCAGTACCATTGTTAAGAACTGATGCACCTTATGTTGGAACAGGGATGGAATATCGCGCTGCATATGACTCTGGTGTTATGGTAATTGCGGAAAATGCAGGTACTGTTGATTATGTGTCTGCCCGTGAAATTGTAATCAAGCGGATTGATGGCAATAAAGATCGTTATAAATTAACAAAATTTGAACGTTCTAACCAAGGTAGTTGTATCAACCAGAAACCACTGGTGAAAAAAGGTCAGGCTATTGAGAAAGGCGCTATCCTGGCAGATGGCCCGTCCACAGATCATGGTGAGCTGGCGTTGGGACGTAATGTGTTAATTGCGTTTATGAACTGGGAAGGTTATAACTACGAGGATGCTGTATTATTAAGTGAAAAATTAGTAAGAGAAGATTACTATACTTCCATTCATATTGAAGAATATGAATGTGATGCTCGTGATACAAAGTTAGGGCCAGAAGAAATCACCCGCGATATTCCTAATGTTGGGGAAGAAGTGCTGAAAAATCTTGACGAACGTGGTATTATTCGCGTTGGTGCAGAAGTACGCCCGGGGGATATTTTGGTTGGTAAAGTAACACCGAAAGGCGAAACAGAACTGACTGCCGAAGAAAGATTATTGCGTGCTATTTTTGGCGAAAAAGCGCGTGAAGTTAGAGATACTTCTTTGCGTGTGCCACATGGGGAAGCGGGGATTATCGTAGATGTGAAAATCTTCTCTTCTGATAATGGGGATGATCTTTCTCCGGGTGTAAATCAGGTTGTGCGTTGCTATATTGCCCAGAAAAGAAAAATTTCTCAAGGGGATAAAATGGCTGGTCGTCATGGTAATAAAGGGGTTGTATCCCGTGTGTTGCCAGAATGTGATATGCCATTCTTAGAAGATGGCACACCGGTGGAAATTGTATTGAATCCATTGGGCGTACCTTCTCGTATGAATATTGGTCAGGTATTAGAAGTTCATCTGGGTATGGCAGCAAAAGCTTTGGGGATTCATTTAGCAACTCCAGTATTTGATGGCGCGTCAGAGCAGGATATATTAGATATGTTGCAAAAAGCCAATGATGCAAGCGATATGACATATCCATTGTCTGGGAAATTTACTGTAAGAGATGGCAGAACCGGTTTGCCATTTGATAATCCGGTTACAGTTGGCTATATGTATTATTTGAAATTGGCGCACCTGGTTGATGATAAAATTCATGCTCGTTCAACGGGTCCGTATTCTCTGGTTACGCAGCAGCCATTGGGTGGTAAAGCTCAATTTGGTGGACAGCGGTTCGGGGAAATGGAAGTATGGGCACTGGAAGCTTATGGTGCAGCGTATACATTGCAGGAAATTCTGACTGTAAAATCCGATGATATTGTTGGTCGTGTAAAAACCTATGAAGCGATTGTGAAAGGTGAAAATGTTCCTGAACCAGGCGTGCCAGAATCCTTCAAAGTACTGATTAAAGAGTTGCAGAGTCTGTGTCTGGATGTCAAAATTCTGAATGAAAATGATGAAGAAATTGAAATCGGCGAAGATGATGACGATATTGTAGAAACTGCGAAAGAGCTAGGAATTGAACTGCCTGACGAAAAGGCAAAAGAAGGCGCTGAAGAATCAGGAGAATTTAATAATTTCTTAATTGAAAGCGAAAATGGTGAGTTGGAAGACATTGAACCGGATGACGATATGATTGAGGAAGAAGATATCAATCTGGATTTGGATTTTGATGTAACTGAGGATTTGACTGATAGCGGCGATTTCATCTTAGATGATGAATTCTAATAGGAACTGATTTTGGGAAGGGAGCGAGCCCTTTGTTAGATGTTAATAATTTTGACCGAATGAGAATTGGTTTGGCTTCACCAGAACAAATTAGAGAATGGTCTAGTGGTGAGGTAAAAAAACCAGAAACAATCAATTATCGTACATTGAAACCAGAACGGGACGGTTTATTTTGTGAACGCATTTTTGGGCCGACAAAAGACTGGGAATGTAACTGCGGAAAATATAAAAGAATCCGTTATAAAGGGATTGTTTGTGACAGATGTGGTGTAGAAGTTACACGTTCTAAGGTTAGACGGGAACGGTTGGGCCATATTGAATTGGCTGCACCGTGTTCTCATATTTGGTATTTTAAAGGAATTCCAAGTAGAATGGGATTGCTGTTAAACATTTCACCACGTCAATTAGAGAAAGTAATTTATTTTGTTTCGTATATTGTTTTGGATGGTGGAGATACACCATTAGAAAAAATGGCGCTGTTAACAGAAACTGAATATAGAGATAACCGTGAAAAATACGGCAATGGATTCCGTGCTGGGATCGGTGCAGAAGCAATTAAAGAATTACTAGAAGATTTGGATTTAGATAAGCTGTATGAAGAATTGAAAGAAGAAATTCGTACAACAACTGGTCAACGCAATATTAAAGCAGTAAGACGGTTGGAAGTTGTAGAAGCATTTAAGAAATCCACAAATAAACCAAGTTGGATGATTTTAGATGTGCTGCCGGTTATTCCACCAGAAATTCGTCCTATGGTTCAATTGGATGGCGGACGATTTGCTACTTCAGATTTAAACGATTTATATCGTAGAGTCATTAATCGTAACAATCGATTAAAACGGTTATTGGATTTAGGTGCTCCAGACATTATTGTACGTAATGAAAAGAGAATGCTGCAAGAAGCAGTGGATGCGTTAATTGACAATGGGCGTCGCGGTAGACCTGTTACAGGCCCTGGCAACCGTCCGCTGAAATCTTTGAGTGATATGCTGAAAGGGAAACAGGGGCGTTTCCGTCAGAACTTGTTAGGGAAACGTGTTGACTACTCTGGTCGTTCTGTTATCGTTGTAGGTCCAGAACTGAAAATGCATCAGTGTGGTCTGCCAAAAGAAATGGCAATAGAATTGTTCAAACCTTTTGTTATGAAAAAATTAGTAAACGAAGGGTATGCGCATAATATTAAAAGTGCAAAACGTATGGTGGAACGTTTAAAACCAGAAGTTTGGGATGTATTGGAAGATGTTATCAAAGATCATCCAGTATTATTGAACCGTGCTCCTACCTTGCATAGATTAGGGATTCAGGCATTTGAACCAGTATTGGTAGAAGGTCGTGCATTGCGTCTGCATCCATTGGTTTGTACTGCATATAATGCTGACTTTGACGGCGACCAAATGGCGATTCACGTACCGTTGTCAGCGGAAGCGCAAGCAGAAGCTCGTATTTTGATGTTAGCCGCAAATAATATACTGAACCCAAAAGATGGAAAACCAGTTACCACACCTACACAGGATATGATTTTGGGCTCCTATTATCTGACTATTGACAGAGATGGTGCTTTAGGTGAAGGCAAAACATTTAAAGATGATACAGAAGCTTTATTGGCATATGATGCAGGTGCAGTACACCTGCAAGCGAAGGTTTTAATTCGTCAGCCGGATGGAAGTCGTTTGGAAACCACTGTTGGAAGGGTTATTTTTAATAATGTGATTCCAAAAGAAGTTGGCTATGTAAACGAAACCGTTGGTAAAAAGGGTTTGGGTAAAATTGTAGCTAAATGTTATAAACTTTTAGGTGCTTCGGCAACAGCGCGTATGTTAGATGGTATTAAAGCGCAAGGTTATAAATATTCCACTCAGGCAGGATTCACGGTAGCATTTAGTGATATTATTGTTCCTGATGAGAAAGTAGATATCTTAAAAACTTCTGATGCGGAAGTTGCTAAAATTGAACAGAAATTTAGAAGAGGTTTAATTACCGAAGAAGAACGTTATAACTTGGTAATTAAAGTTTGGAATAAGGCAACAAAAGATGTTACAGATGCATTGTTAAGTAATTTGGATAAATTCAATAATATTAACATGATGGCTACATCCGGGGCCCGTGGTAATAACCAGCAGATTCGTCAGTTGGCGGGGATGCGTGGTCTGATGGCCGATTCTACTGGGCGTACTATCGAGTTGCCAATCAAAGCGAACTTCCGTGAAGGTCTGAACGTACAGGAATACTTTATTTCTTCCCATGGTGCTCGTAAAGGGTTAACAGATACAGCGCTGCGTACTGCCGACTCTGGTTACTTAACCAGACGTCTTGTTGACGTTGCGCAGGAAGTAATTGTACGTGAAGATGATTGCCATACTGATAAAGGGTTATTGGTAGAAGCAATTAAAAGTGGAAATGAAGTTATTGAGCCATTAGAAGAAAGAATTTCCGGTCGTTATGCGCTGAAACCGGTTATACATCCGGAAACAGGAGAAATTTTGGTTGCGGCTAATGAAGAAATCACTGATGATTTGGCTGCCGAAATTCAGAAATTAGGAATTACTCAGGTTGTAATTCGCAGTGCATTGACTTGTAAGAGTCGATATGGTATTTGCCGAAAATGTTATGGGCGTAATCTGGCTACCGGTGGTCATGTTGATATTGGGGAAGCAGTTGGTATTATTGCCGCCCAGTCTATTGGGGAACCTGGTACACAGTTGACCATGCGTACTTTCCATACTGGTGGGGTAGCTGGGGACGATATTACACAAGGTCTTCCTCGTGTCGAAGAATTGTTTGAGGCCAGAAAACCAAAAGGGCAGGCAATTATTGCTGAAGCTGGCGGTTTGGTTCATGTTCAGGATATTAAAAATAGAAAAGAAATCACGATTACTGAAGGTGATGGCGAAGCTAGGGTATATGCGGTGCCATATGGGGCACGTATGAAGGTTAATGAGGGAGATATTGTAGAAGCCGGTCAGGAATTGACAGAAGGCTCTATCAACCCACATGATTTACTACGTGTCAAAGGGCCTCTGGGTGTACAAATGTATCTGCTTCGTGAGGTACAGAAAGTATACCGTCTGCAAGGGGTAGATATCAACGACAAGCACATTGAAGTTATGGTACGTCAGATGCTGCGTAAAGTAAAAGTGGAAGATCCTGGTGATACAGTATTGTTGCCGGGTGGTCAGGTAGATATTTTTGATTTTGAAGCTGAAAATGAACGTGTTCGTGCTGAAAACGGTGTAGAGGCTGTAGGAAAAACTGTATTGTTAGGGATTACCAAAGCATCCTTAGCAACGGATTCTTTCTTATCAGCAGCTTCTTTCCAGGAAACTACTCGTGTATTAACAGATGCTGCTATCAAAGGAAAAGTAGACCCATTGCTTGGTTTGAAAGAAAACGTTATTTTGGGTAAATTGATACCAGCTGGTACAGGGATGAGCCGTTATAGAGAAATAAAAATCTCTACAGAAGAAGAAAAAGTTGATTTTCCAATGTAATTTTTATTGACAGCTTGTATAGAGTATGCTAAAATACAAGAGTTCGTGTGAGAAATTTATTATTAAAAATAGATACAAAAGCTGTGCTGAAAAGGCACAGCTTTTGTAAGAAATTTTCACGATACGCCCGTAAGCGTTGTTTAAAATTTGCTTATACTTTTTAATCTTGAGGAAGGAGGTGCAGAGCATGCCAACAATTAACCAATTGGTTAGACAAGGCAGATTTGTAGCAGAAAAAAAATCTACTGCTCCTGCATTAAAAAATAATCCACAAAAAAGAGGAGTATGTACAAGAGTATATACTACCACACCAAAAAAACCTAACTCTGCGTTGCGTAAAGTTGCCCGTGTTAAATTAACAAACGGCATTGAAGTAACAGCGTACATTCCAGGGATTGGTCACAACTTACAGGAACATAGTGTTGTTTTAGTAAGAGGTGGCAGAGTAAAGGACTTACCAGGGGTTCGTTATCATCTGGTTCGCGG
>USPE01000042.1 GCA_900556545.1 uncultured Peptococcaceae bacterium
CAGCAGCTGATGCAGGCAGTAGAAACCGCGCACATCAGCAATATATCTTTAACAGAATTGCAGGAAATGTTAACTCTGCTTTACGGAGGCGAAGAATCATGACATATGCGTTAGAATTAAAAAATGTGACCAAAAATTATACAAACTTTACACTGCAGAATATATCTTTGGTGCTGCCCAAAGGCTGCATTATGGGATTGATTGGTGAAAACGGAGCAGGTAAAAGCACGTTGATCAAGCTGATGCTGAACCTGATTCAGCGGGACGGCGGCGAGATTGATGTGCTGGATGTACCGGCAGAGGTTTTTTCTGCAGAGCGAAATGCGCATATTGGCGTGGTTATGGATGAGTGCCATATTCCGGATATGCTCAATGTACGGCAGGTCAATCAGATTATGCAGGATATTTATCCCAACTGGCAGTCTGATGTGTTCAGACAGCTGACCGCGCGGTTTGGTTTACCGGAAAAAGGCAAAATTAAAACTTATTCCCGCGGCATGAAAATGAAATTATCCATCGCTGTGGCGCTGAGCCACGACGCGCAGCTGCTGATTTTGGACGAAGCCACCAGCGGGCTGGACCCAGTGGTGCGGGATGAAATTTTGGATATTTTTCTGGAATTTATGCAGGATGAAAATCATGCCATTTTGATGGCTTCTCATATCACCAGCGATTTAGAAAAAGTTTGCGATTACATTACCTATATTCACAAAGGACATATTGAACTGAGTATGGAAAAAGACAGGCTGCTGGAAGAATACGCCATTTTCAAAGGGACTGAAGAACAGCTGCGGGATATTGCGCCAGAGGCTATTTTGCGTGTTCGGCGGCAGCAGTTTGGCGTAGAAGCTTTAGTAAAACGGGAGCAGGTAAACGGAGCCTTGGTTTTGGAACGGCCTACGCTGGAAAGCATTATGCTGTTCTTTAATAAAGGATCGCAGCGGTAACAAAAGAAGGCAACGCCATGAGAGGCTTGCTTTTAAACAAAGATACCGTATCTATCACATGGAGGGAGAACCAATGAAAGGGTTATTACGAAAAGAAATGTTAGCTTTAAAAAGTACGTTTAGTATATTGGTGGTGTTTGTGCTGGTATATGCGATCATCGGTGTGATGGGCGATAATTCCAGTATGGTGTCCGGTGTGCTGGCTGTGATTTTGATGATGCTGCCCGCCAATTCTATCTCCTATGATGAATTTTATCATTGGGATAAATATGCACTGACTATGCCCATATCCCGCCAAAAAATAGTGCAGAGTAAATATCTGCTTTGCTTTTTGCTGTTTGGTCTGTTTTTGGTGGTTGGCGTTACCTTCTCCGGACTGGTGGACGGCAACTGGGTTGATGCGCTGCTTACCAATCTGCTGGTAGCTGCCATGTCCCTGCTGATGTCGGTGATTGCGCTGCCCTGCATGTTCAAGTGGGGCGCGCAGCGCGGACGTTTGATTATTGTGCTGCTGTGCGGTGTGGCAGGCGCCTTAATTGCGATACTGGTTATTTCTCTGAAAACAGGAGACCTTGCCAGAGAAATGAGAGTTGGCGAAATGATGCAGGGTATGCTGCTGAGCAACGGCATCTTATTGGGTGTTGCATTGATTGTAACAGCCATTGCAACAATCATATCCTATCGGATCTCCTGCCGTATTTACAACAACAAGCAATTTTAAAGCTGTGGTTTGTGCTGCTGTTGAGTAGGATGCCAATGCAGTCTCAATAGCAGATTCGCTTTTGGAATTGTTTGTTGCTGCTGAAACCAGATTGTTCCAAGTATCACAAATAAATTGCTTACTGTGGTTTCTCATTTACTGCACCGGATACTATTAGAGGGCTAACATGTAATCATTTTTGGTGTAAAACAGAATTTATGAGAGAAAAAGTGCTAACAATAAGAGGAAGAATGTCTGAAAATGGCTCTAATACCGACAATTTATAACCATAAGAAAAGTTTTTACTAAAAATTGTTGTCAAAAAAAAGAGAATAGCGTACAATAGAGAAAGCAGAGTTGTGAAGCGATTCGCATAAGTCGACTAACCAATCAAACACACACAAGACTGGCTTTGCTAATAGATGCTTTGAGGGAGATTTCCCCTAAGGCATCTTTTTTTTTTGCGTATTTTCGTGTACAATATGTGCATAGTGTACAGGAAGTGGGGCTACAGAATGAAACGAGAATTTAAACGGGTGATGGCTGTTCATGATTTGTCCGGATTGGGCCGTTCATCCTTGATGGCAATAACACCGGTGCTGTCGGTTATGGGCGTGCAGGTTTGTCCTGTGCCTACCGCGGTGCTGTCTACCCAAACCAGCGGATTTACTGATTATACTTTTGTAGATTTAACAGATACCATGCCGGCTTATTTAAAGCACTGGCAGCAGCTGCATATGGATTTTGACTGCATTTACAGCGGCTTTTTAGGCTCTGCTCAACAAATTGCAATTATGGAAAACACATTGGATACCTTTGCAGATGCGGATACTTTGGTGGTGATCGACCCTGTGCTGGGTGATGACAATGCGCTGTATGATACCATGGATGATATCATGGTGCAGCGAATGGTTCACCTGATTCGCCGAGCCCATATCATTACACCCAATGTGACAGAGGTAAAACTGCTGTTGGGATTGCCGTTGGATACAGCCATACTGGCAGAAAATTTGGAGCCGCTGACAGCGCAGCTAAGCGCCATGGGTCCGGAAACCGTTATTGTTACCGGCGTGCATGATTGCAACGATGGCCGCTGCGTATGCTGTTATCAACGGCCAACCCAATCCTTTGAACAGATTGCCTATCGGGAACTGCCGGTCAGCTATCCCGGCACCGGCGATATTTTTACCGCTGTCTTGATTGGCGGGCTGCTGCAGGGCCGCACGTTGCAGGAGAGCGTCAAGCTGTCGGCTGATTTTATTTGTCATGCGGTGGAAGATGCCATCGAAGCGGCAGAACCGGTGCGGGACGGTGTGCAGTTAGAAAAAAATTTATATCGGCTGTGTGCGGTGAAATAGAGGTACTGCACATAAAACCAGTCGCCATTGGGCACCCTATCCAGAAACATTGGATAGGGGTTTTTATTTATGAAACGATTAAAAGATGAACAATTGCGGGCCGTTGCTTTGGCCTGCGGCTTATTGCTGATGATGGGCTGGTTTACCCTGACTGCCGCCCAGCTGCACCAAGAGCAGGCACCGGCGGGCAGCGACTTTACCCAGGCGGCGGTGCCGGTGCTGATGTACCATCATTTATTGCCGGAAGCCGATATGACAGGACTATTTCAGGATAATAACGTAGCAATCAGTGTAGAACAGTTTGCGCAGGATATGCAGACATTAAAAGAACGAGGCTATCAAACCATCAGCCTGCGGCAGCTGGAAGCCTTTGTGCGGGAAGAACAGCCGCTGCCGCCCAAAAGTGTGCTGATTACCTTCGATGATGGCTATCTGAGCAACAAACAGTACGCCATGCCCATTTTGCAGGAACATGGCTATACCGCTGTTATTTTTGCTCTGACCGGTTGGATGGAACAGCAGCCGCAGACCTTTAACGTAAAAGGGCTGCAATATCTCAGCTGGCCGGAGATAAAAGAAATGCGCCAAACCTTTCAGTTTGCCAGTCATACCGATGATCTGCATAATTTATCTTGGAATGGAAAAGGCAAGCTTACCACCGTATCTAATCAGGAATTGCAGGAGGATATTCAGCGGTCGGTGCGAAAACTACAAGGGACAACCTATTTTTCTTATCCCTATGGTCACTATACCGAGGCCGCCCGTACCATCTTGCAGCAGCAGGGCATCACATTGGCCTTTACAGTAGAGCCAAGGCATGTGCAGGCCGGTGACGATCCGCTTACCCTGGGCCGCTGGGATATGTATCAGTACAGCATAGAAGATGTACTGCAGCAAAAACGAAAATAACAGGTTGATAGCGGTGCAGAATTTCTTTCTTTGCCGCAGACATTGTGATACAATAAAATATATTACGGTCGGCTTGTCCTATCTTTGCCTATCCCTCAGTGGTGCTGGACAATCGCTGAAATGTCTGCCTCAGTTTGGACTTCGTCCACTTCGGTTCAGACATTTGGCGCGATAATCCATCCCAATTCGGAATTTTGGCAAAGAATAGGCCAGCCTTATGCGCACAAGTCAGGGAGATGTTTTGTTGCCGTTGTCGAGATTGAAACGGACAGATGCGCAGTTTGTCTAGCCGAACTGGACGCAGTCCAAAGTGAGGCAGACATACAAGTAGATGTCTGGTGAACGAGGGCAGGCAACAAACAGTCTCCCGATAATACATCATCGCAAATACAATTGCAGTGTTAAAAAATCCAAAAAATGGAAAGTACACCAAAAATGCCTGCCGGTGGCAGGCTTTCTTTCATTACTTATTTGTGTTAGCCAATTTGCGGCTAACATGAATGTTTCATATGAAAAATTGCATAGTCGGCTGTGCTATTGAATGATCAACATCCGCGGATAATCCCCGCTCTTAAACTTCTGATTATCGCATTCTTTCGTTAATACCTCCATCGACAATTCTTCCGTGGTGGTATAGGTGCGATGCAAATGCACCAGCTCCTCATGAATTTGCTCCCACTGCTCCGCACCCAAATCAATGGTCCAAAGTTCACACCGCTGACCGGACTGACAATTTTTCTTCAAATATTGGTACAAACGCTGTACCCGCTCCTCTGTATACTCCAGATTCAGCCGATAAATATGTTTCAATTTGGTGTATGCAGTAATATCCACAAACAAATAACCAATCATTTCCTGCACAATTTCCAAATCGCCCAAATCGTCCATAGACTCAAACTGACTTCTATCCCGCCCGTCCGGATAGTGCAGCTTTGGACTAAGCAATGCCGGCAACTCATATTCGCTGGCAATAAACTGATATAAACGAATAGCAATCCTCCCCCTTTCCCCAAACCGTAAGATGACAATTGAACTTTTTCAAACCCTTTTCAGATTTCTTTCGCCAAAGCCATCCTTGCGAATAAATTCATTGTATCATATCCGACAAAAAAGAACAGCCCCAATTTACAAACCCATTCATTTTCCAGCAACATCCCATCCCTTGCACATCTGCGCCCCACTGCCGCCCCCATAAAACAGATGACAAACCGTCAGCCATTGTCTATAATGAAGCAATAACAAAAAATATCCGATTTTTCACAGATACACAACCAATCCACACACAACAGAGAGGAGCTTTTTATGCTGTATTTTCTGCAGGGACTCACCATGGGCCTGGCCTATGTAGCGCCCATCGGCTTACAAAATTTATTTGTTATCAATACCGCCTTATCCGCTTCACGTTCTCGCGCCTTTGGCACCGCTGCCATTGTTATATTTTTTGACATTACACTGGCACTGGCCTGTTTCTTTGGCATCGGCGCCATTATGCAGCGTTACACCTGGCTGCAAATGCTGATTCTGTTGGTGGGCAGCCTGATTGTGCTGCACATCGGCATCAGCCTGCTGCGCACCCAAGCGGCCGACCTGCACCAAACCCGGCAGCCCCAATCCTGGCGCGCAGTGATTTCCACTGCCTGCGTAGTCACTTGGTTTAATCCACAGGCCATTATCGACGGCACCATGATGCTGGGCGCCTTTCATGTAACACTGCCTGCATCCCAATCCTCCCCATTTATTGCAGGGGTGGCACTGGCCTCCTGCCTGTGGTTTTCCGGCCTGACCCTGCTGGTATCCAAATTTCGCAGCCAATTCAGCGCCCACCTGCTGCAAATCATCAATTTTGTGTGCGGCCTGATCATCGTCTTTTACGGCTGCAAGCTGCTGTGGAATTTTTTTACACTGCTGCTGCAATAGCCGCCAACCCGCCGCACAGCCAAATATCCGCAAGCAAACTGCAAAAAGTATCCCCCATCTGTCAGCGTTGGCATTTCTCCAACCGCCGCAAATGGGGGATATCTTTTTGTTTATTTTACATTGCCTGTCTTATACCCATGCGTACAAAACCGGATTATTCTGCCTCTGTAACCTCTACAGCATCAGTCACTTCTTCCGCCGGCTGCAATTCTTCAGCAGGAACAGATTCCTCTGTCGCTGGCAAAATTTCTGTAGCAGTAATTGTTTGTGCCGCACTAATCGCAGTAACACCTGCTACTGAAAAATCCTTTAATGCTATATATTCAGCATCTACTGTTTTAATTACCACGGTTAACGTGTATACACCCTCTGTACTTGCGTCTAAATTACTTGTACGTACCCAACAATCACTGCTTTCTACTGTGCCATTTTTAAATGCATTGCTTAAAGTCTGCACACCTGTTGTTTTTGTCCAATCAACATCATTCCAATATGGCGCACATTCTTCAAATAATGTTGGCAAAGTACTATCATCTTTACTAGATACTGCTTTCGCTACAGAAACTCCATCCTGTTCTAATTCAAAGATAATTTCTTCTACCGCATTAATATCAATTTTATCAAAGTCAATAGCTACACTTGTATCCAAATAATGCTCATCTTCATAAACATACCAACTGGTAATGGATGGCACCAAAATACCTGTTGCATCAGTCTGTGGTGTTACCATAAAGTCACTTTCTGTTTGTCGCACAACTCCATCTTTTGTTGTAACCAATACACGCAGACCATTTGGTTGTTTGTCAGCTTTATACGCATCAATATCACAGGCAGAACGTACCCAGAAACTATTATCCTGTTCTTCTGTTCTGTTTTTAAATGCACAGCTTAAATCGCGAGTTCCTGTGGTACTTTTCCAACCATCATCGCCACTAACGTTATTCCAATACTGGTTACAATCACGGAACAAGCTTACTAAATTCTCGCCTTCAGATACCGCAGTACCAATCACTTTATCATCCTGCAATAAAGCAAATGTAATTTTACTTACCTCTTCAATTTTGATATTATCAAAGTCGATTTTTACACCTGTATCTAAATAATCTTCTCCATCGTATTTATACCAATTAGTGACGGTTGGCATTGTAACAACTTCGGATTTTTCTAATGGAGCAACAGTAAAATCGCCTGTTGTGCGATATTCCCCTTCTGTCGTTTTTACAGTAACGCTTAATTTTGTTGGCTGATCCACACTATAAGCATCTACCTTAAATGCAGAGCGATCCCAATATTGATTATCATTCACATCGTCATCCTGCGCTCTGTATTTGAAGGCACAACTTAATGGCCATTTTCCGGTAGTGTCTTTCCAACCGTCATCACCAGCACCTTGATTCCAATACTGGTCACAATCACGGAACAGGTTTACTAATTCATCACCACTGGATACAGCACTGCCTACTAAGTCTGTATCATCAAACACTTCAAATTTAATTTCTTCAATACTTTCAATATCAATTTTATCAAAATCAATGTTAACACTGGTATCTAAGTAGTTTTCCCCACCAATCGGATACCAACTTGTCATAGAAGGAATCAAAACACTACTGTTTGTTGTACTAGGTACTACGTTAAATGTACCTTCTGTCGTGTAAGTTTGGTCTGCGGTTTCTATTACAACCTGCAACTTATTTGGCTGTAATTCACTGTAAGCATCCACTTTAAATGCAGAACGATCCCAATACTGATTATCATTCACATTATCATTCTGCGCTCTGTATTTGAAGGCACAACTCAAATCACGAGTTCCTGTGGTACTTTTCCAACCATCATCGCCGTCAAATTTATCCCAATACTGGTTACAGTCACGGAACAGATTTACTAATTCATCACCGCTGGATACAGCAGTTCCTAATTCGTCATTATCTTTCAACAACTTAAATGTGATTTTGGTTATATCAGTAATCTTGATTGTATTAAAATCAATTTTTACGCTAGTATCTAAATAGTTTTTCCCAGCAATTTCATACCAACTGGTCACAGATGGACTTAACAAATCTGTTGCATCTGTTACTGGAGTTACAGTAAATTCACCCTTTGTCTGGTATACTGTGCCATCTTTTGTTTCCATCATTACACGTAATCCATTTGGCTGTACTTTATCTCTAGCATCAATATCACAAGCAGAACGTACCCAATAGCCATTATCTTCTTTTTCTACTCTGTTTTTAAACGCATTACTCAATACCTGCTGCCCCGTTGCTCCGCCGACCCAATATTGTTCACATTCAGCAAACAATGTTTCCAAATTTTTGCCTTCGGATACGGCATCACCAATTACTTTCTCATCTTTCAACAATTCAAAAGTGATTTTGGTAATATCATCCTTAGCTACTTTATCAAAATCAATAGTCACACTGGTATCTAAATATTCATTATTATCACCATACCAGTTTGTAATGCTTGGATTCAGAATCGCATCCTTTATTACCCACTTCGCATACAGTGTGGTTGCTTCTCTTACCGTATCGTTGGCAAAATCCCATGGTGTTGTGCAGTCTTTATCAGTATACCAACCGCCAAAAGTATAACCTGTTCTGGTTGGATCTGCCGGTTTATCCAGTTTGCTGCCTTTTTTTACTGTTTCTTTTTCTACTTTGCCATCATATTGATAATCAAAGGTAACAGTATATCTGGTAACGCTGCCGCCACCACCGCTGCTGCCGCCGCTGGAGGAACCACCGCCGCCGCCAATTACAACAGGCGGTTTGGTATCTTCATTGCCATCGTCATTCAGTACACGATTTAACATAGATACTGCTTCTGCACGGGTCAGCGGACGATTTGGACGGAATGTACCATCTTCGTAACCGCCCATGTAACCTTCGGCCACTACTGCACCGATTGCGCCGGCTGCCCAGTCAGGAATTACTGCGCTGTCGGTCATATCCGCAACAGCGTCGGCATCGCCGGTCAATTTTAATGCTTTTGCCAAAAATGCCGCTGCCTGCGCGCGGGTCACTGGCTCACCCGGACGGAATGTGCCGTCTTCAAAACCGGACACATAGCCTTCACCCAATGCCAAGGCCACTTCGCCGGCAAACCAGTCGCTGTCGCTCACATCGCTGAATGCAATGGTCGCTGTCTGGTCAGCATCAATGGTTTTGTTCACCAATTTTACAAATTCTGCGCGGGTAATGGTTTGGTTCGGACGGAATGTGTTGTCCTCATAACCGCCAATATAGCCCCGTTCCATCCAGTCGTGGATAGCCTGTTCAGCCCAATGGCCGTTCACATCGGTCACATCTGCGGCTGCAAATGCTGCGCCGCCCGGCAGCACCGAGGCGAAGGTAAAGCTAACCAACGCCGCCTCTGCTACATGTTTCTTTACTGTTTTTTTCATTCCAAAAATCTCCTCCAAAATAATAAATTTCATCAGCAAAGTAAAAATCGCTCCGAAAATCTATAGTTTTTTGAAGGCATGAAAAAAGCGGCTATACAGTGTCTGCCGCACCGTATAACCGCTATATGTAGTGTTTTTTATGTTTGACTGAAAACTATACTTTTCTACTCTGCTTGTTACCAACATTTTAACACTTTTCAATGCAATTTACCACTGTATTGCGTAAATTCATAATCATTATTAAAACATTTTTTCAGTTTGCTGCTTCATACTCCGGCACAAATTTTTTTATTTGACATTGCCCACATCGAGCGTTATAATTTTTTCATCAACAGACACCCCCCAGGGGTGTGGTGATTGGAGATGATAACTGATGATGGCAGACAAAGCCCGCACCACCAAATTGTTAAAAACCGCCCGCGGACAGCTGGACGGCATTTTAAAAATGGTAGAAGACGATCGCTACTGCATTGATATTTCTCAGCAGCTGATGGCCACCGAAGCCATGCTGAACAAAATCAACAAAGAAATTCTGACCGCCCACTTAAAGCACTGCGTCAGCAATGCGCAGACGCAAGCAGAGCGGGACGAAAAAATTGACGAGCTGGTTGCCATGCTGGGCAAAATTATGAAATAAGCCCAGCATGAAACACCGCCCTTTGTGTAATAATAAGAACAAAATCATTTTTCAGAGAGGTGAGAACTTGTGAAAGAAAAATTTGATGTAACCGGGATGACCTGCTCAGCCTGCTCGTCCCGCGTGGAAAAATGCGTCAGCAAGCTGGACGGTATGCAGGACGTATCGGTCAATCTGCTGACCAACAGTATGCAGGTGGAATTTGACCAAACCAAGCTGTCCACCCAGCAGATTATCTCCGCTGTTACCCAGGCGGGCTACGGCGCCAGCGTAAAAGAAGAACACGCCAACAACACTGCCGCTGCTGCAGCACCCATGCAGCGCCAAAATCCGGTGGAAGCCCAGCTGAAAGAAATGAAGCGTCGGCTGATTATCTCCTTTGTATTTTTGATTCCGCTGATGTATGTGTCCATGGGGCATATGGTGGGCTTGCCGCTGCCGTCCTTTTTGTCGGGCCATCAGAACGCAGTCAGCTTCGCCTTTACCCAATTTTTGCTGGCACTGCCTGTAGTGTATATCAACCGCAAATTTTTTATCAAAGGATTTCAAACTCTGGCCCACGGCGCGCCCAATATGGACAGCCTGATTGCCATCGGCTCCGGCGCTGCGCTGGTGTACGGCATCTTCGCCATTTACCGCATGAGCTACGGACTGGGCAGCGGCAACATGGATTTGGTTGCCCGCTATCATATGGATTTGTACTTTGAATCAGCGGTTATGATTCTGGCGCTGATTACGGTGGGCAAATATCTGGAAACCCGCTCCAAAGGCAAGACCAGCGAAGCGCTCACCCGCCTGATGGACCTGGCGCCCAAAACCGCCACTGTGGAGCGCAACGGCCAGCAGATGGAGATTCCCGTTGAGCAGGTGTTGGTAGGCGACACCGTTGTGGTAAAACCGGGGCAGCGCATTCCGGTAGACGGGCAGATTACCCAGGGCAGCACCAGTGTAGACCAGTCGGCCATCACCGGCGAGAGCATTCCGGTGGAAAAAGAACCGGGCGATACAGTGATTGCGGCCACCATCAACAAAGGCGGTTTCATCCGCTTTACCGCATCCAAAGTTGGCAACGACACCACTTTTGCTCAGATTATCCGGCTGGTGGAAGATGCTTCTGCCACCAAAGCGCCCATTGCCAAAATGGCAGACCGCATT
>USPE01000043.1 GCA_900556545.1 uncultured Peptococcaceae bacterium
GGCTTGTCCAGAGCCCACATTATAAACTTCTCCTGCTGTGCCATGCTGCATCAACAATATATATGCCGCCACCACATCAGCCACATCGGTAAAATCTCGCCAGGAGTGCAGATTTCCCACATGCAGCACCGGTTCTGTCTTTCTCTGTTCAATGTCAGCAATCCGGCTGGCAAAGTCTGCTACTACAAAACCTGTATTCTGCCCGGGGCCAATATGGTTAAACGGCCGCACTAAAATAATGTTCATCTGGTAGGCATGGGCATAAAGCTGTGCCAGTTTTTCCTGTGTCATTTTGCTGATACCATAAGGGCTCACCGGCTGCAATGGATGGCCTTCATTTACCGGGCAATCTTCCTGCTGTACCGGACCATATTCATCGCTGGAGCCAATGATCAACACTTTGCAGTCCGGTTTATATTGGCGCACAGCTTCCAACAAATGTAAAGTACCGTTCACATTAATTTCCATAGTTTTAGTCGGCTGCTGCCAGGATAAAGCTACCGAGCTTTGCCCTGCCAGATGATAAATTTCATCGGGCTGCCATTGCTGAATCAACTGCTGTATCTGCTCCGGCTGTAATAAATCTACCGGATAATAGTAAAGCGGCATAGCCTGCATAGCACCCGGCAGATAAGTACCCGCCACCTGATAGCCCTGCTGTTTTAATGCAGTTTGCAGATAACCGCCTACAAACCCGTTAATGCCTGTAATTAAGGCTTTCTTCATCGCGCAGAACCTCCTCTTACAGACTCTGCATTTTTATTTCTTTTTTTACCAGAGCCAAATCTGTTTTCACCATACGTTCTACTAATTCATGGAAGGATACCTGACGCACCCAGCCCAGTTCTTTTTCTGCTTTTGCAGGGTTGCCCAATAACAAGTCTACTTCTGCAGGACGATAGAATACCGGATTGATTGCCACAATCACGTTCCCCGTTGCTTTGTCTTTTCCCACTTCATCTACACCGGCACCCTGCCATTCTACTTCCATGCCTACCGCTTTAAATGCCAGTTCCACAAATTCACGAACAGAATGGGTTTCATGGGATGCAATCACATAGTCTTCCGGTGTTTCCTGCTGCAACATCTGCCACATAGCCCACACATAGTCGGCAGCGTGGCCCCAGTCCCGTTTGGCATCCATATTGCCCAGTTCTAAGCGTTCCTGCACACCCAGTTTAATGCGAGCTACTGCGTCAGTAATTTTGCGTGTTACAAATTCGTGGCCACGGCGTTCCGATTCATGATTGAATAAAATACCGGAGCAGGCAAACATATCATAGCCTTCCCGATAGTTTCTGGTAATCCAGTAAGCATACAGTTTTGCCACACCGTAAGGGCTGCGTGGGTGGAAACTGTTGGCTTCTGTATAACCGTCAAAGTTTTCACCTTGTTCATCCATACAGCCGCCAAACATTTCGGATGTACTTGCCTGATAGAACTTCGCATCCGGTTTCACTGTTTTAATTGCTTCCAGAATATTAGCCGCAGCTACACCGGTAATGTTGGCACTGGCAATGGGTTCTATAAAAGACTGGGCTACAAAGGATTGGGCTGCCAGATTATATACTTCATCGGGCTGAGAAACCTGAATGGCGTGTACCATAGCAGCCATATCAGTAATATCGCCAAAAATAAAATGAATTTTATCCTTGATGGTCAATCCTTCCAAATTACCAAAATCCAATTTGGATTTGCGCCGTATCAAACCATATACTTCATATCCTTTTTCCAGTAACAGTTCTGCTAAATAAGATCCGTCCTGTCCGGTAATGCCGGTAATTAATGCTCGTTTCATTTTGATAAACTCCTTTATCCTTGTATTACTTTATATTGATGATTGTTTACAGATATTCTGTTCGGTTACAGATGCGCAGGTTCTCCAATACTTTTTTAATCTCTCCGGCATGCTCTTTGGCACATACCAGCAAAGCATCCGGTGTATCGACAATTACAGTATCTTCAATACCTACGGTGGCTATCAGCTTATCACTGCCTTCGATAATAGTGTTGTTGGTATGAACTGTCACTATGTTGCCTTTCAGCACATTACCAAATTCGTTGGTTTTATTGATGCGTTCCATAGCCAGCCAGCTGCCCACATCGTCCCAGCCAAAGGTGCCGGGAATCACATAAATCTGTTCTGCTTTTTCCATAACACCGTAGTCAATGGATTCGGAAATAAAGTTTTCAAATTCCTGCTGTAATACGGTCTGTTCTTCTTCACTGCCAATTGCAGACTGAATGTTCCGCAAGCCGTTGTAAACGTCGGGCATAAATTTCTGAAAGTTATCTAAAATAGAAGATACTTTCCAGATAAACATACCACTGTTCCATAAATATTGCTCACTGACCAGATATTCTTTGGCCACTTGCAAACTTGGTTTTTCCACAAAACCGTCTACTGCATAGGCTCGTTTTGCAGCGGTATCTTTCACTGCCGGATTAAATTTGATATAGCCATAACCGGTTTCCGGATAGTCCGGTGTGATACCCAGTGTCACCAGGTTGTCTCCCTGCTCTGCTACAGCGCAAGCATCCTGCAATGTAGAAATAAACATACTGTTATATTTCACCAGATGATCGCTTGGCAGCACCAGCATAATGGCATCCTGTTCTTTTTTGGCAATATGCACAGCGCCCAAGCCAATGCAAGGAGCTGTGTTGCGGCTTACCGGTTCGCAGATAATGTTTTGCTCCGGAATGTCCGGCAGCTGTTGCTGCACCAGTGGTTTATAGTCCTGATTGGTAGAAATATAGATATCTTCCATCGCTACTAATGGCAAAATACGCTCTACAGTAAGCTGAATCATTGTTTTGCCATCACCGGTCAGCGATAAAAATTGTTTTGGCATATGCTTACGGCTTTTGGGCCAGAACCGTTCGCCCCGTCCGCCTGCCATAATCAAAGCGGTCACTTTCATGTTATGTCCTCCATTTATATACACTTCATTATTGATTGCTGTATGTTACAAAGCCATCTGAAACAACGATTGCCATCTCTTATATGGTTGATAGCAACACTACCAACTGGTTATTGCTTTTTATTTGATCCGTCCCCGCCCCTGCCGGTATAAAATAACTGTCGCCTGCTTGCAGCGGATACTCGATACCTGCATACTCTAATCGCCCTTGTCCTTGTATCATTAATAAGGAATGAAAAGAAGCAGCATCGCTGTACAAAGTAATGCTTTCCCTGCAATGAATCCGCGCCACTTGAAAATAGGGACAAGTAAAAATACGGGCAAAATCATATTGTTCGGTATGCATCAGATTATTTTCACCGGCCTGATCCGGTATCATTGGCTGATAGTCAATTACCTGAGAAGCCCGTTCCACATGCAGCGGTCTTTGTTTGCCCTGGGAATCCGTGCGGCAGTAATCAAATACACGAAAAGTTGTATTAGAATTTTGTTGAATTTCAGCAATGATAATCCCTTTGCCCAGCGCATGGATCGTACCCGGATGAATAAAGAAAATGTCCCCCTGATGTACCGGCACCCGATTCAATATTTTGCAAATAGAACCATCCTTTGCTCTTCGTTTTAACCGTTCTTGAGATACTTCCTGATTTAATCCATAGTAGATGTAAGATTGTGGTTCACATTGCACCACATACCACATCTCCGCCTTCCCTTCTTCACCGCAGTCTGCTTTGGCTGTGTCATCAGACGGATGCACTTGTATAGATAAATCTTTCGCAGCATCAATAAACTTAATTAATATTGGGAATTTACTATCTGCTGTAAATCTATCTGCTACAAAATGGGGATATGTTTGCAGCACATCGGACAGCAGTTGTCCTGCAAACGCCCCATTGACAATACTGGATTGCCCGTCAGGATGGCAGGATAGTTCCCAGCTTTCAGCAGTTACAGCTAGATGATTGGTTTTGTGATAAAGCTGTTTTAACCGATTCCCGCCCCAAAGATAATCTTTATAGGCAGGCTGCAACTTCATTGGATACATTGGTTCCTCCTCATGTAAGAGAAATAACAAATATCCAAATATTTTCATAAACTTGGTCAACCTGTTTAAAATCTATACATTTTAAAACAAAACAAAAAAGCGGCTATATTGGAGTTTCTATCCAATACAACCGCTATATCTAGCAAATATTCAATTATCCAGAAATCTATAATTTTCTTTACACTTAACGGATTTATCTTATCACAATTTTCTACAAATGAAAACAGTATTTTTCTTCCGGCTCTGCATTCTGTCCTTTTTTCGCTATAGAAACGATAAAGCCAAATCAATAATATATTCAATCATACGTATATTTAATCATATTTTGCATTATTTTTTGCTTGTTGTCATCCCTGCTAATTTCACTTTTTGCTCCTGCTTTTAATCAAACTAAATCAAGTGTGTGCGGCTAAATTGCTGAGAAGCTGTATTTTTGTTTTTAAGCTATGGTTTTCTCTCAGTTGGAATACTGATACCAGAGAGTGGTATTTCGGCTCTTAAAACAAATTGTGCCGTTTCTCAGACGGATAACACTGCCGGCAGTATACACGCAAATCGACAAATTTCTTTACAAAACAGATAAATCCCCTTTATAAAAAGCATCTGTAACGCTGTCTGCAACCGGCTTTATCGGCATTCATTCGCAAGCTTACTCTGCTTTTTCTTTTGCGCTGAGCTGCTTTTTTTGTACCGCAGTTTCACTTTTTGCACTTTCAGCCAATGGGTCTGACAACTTAAATTTTTATTTATTTTTTTTAACGGCACTGCCGTTTTTCTTGTTTTCCATGTTTTTTATGTTTAAAGGTGTTTTATCTGTTTTTTGTTTTACGGTTGTATTGTTTTTCAGTGTTTGTATGTTTTAATGTTTTAGCATGTTTTATATTTTTACAGTAGTATATATATTAATATAAGCGTTTGTAGAATAAAAAATAATGATTGCACTGTTCTGAAAAACTAAGACAGAAAAACCAAGACAAGCAATCTGCTTTTTCCTGTTTGTTTTTCTTAAAAGCTGCTTTCTATCTGCCTATCTGCGAACCACAGCAATTCCTGCTCTGTCCGCTGTTTGACAGTATGCTTTCACCAGCCATCAGCCGATCCTGCGCTGCACAAAAAATAGGTGCGGCCTACAGACTACACCCTTATCTCAATATGCCTCAATATCCCTCTGCAAGGCCTTATATAGCGTTCTAACAACCGAAAACATTTACTCCATACCCTGTGCAGTTGATTCTGCTCTTTGGCTTTCTACGGCAAAACAGCACCCTTTCCCGGCATGCCATTGTCCCTATATCCATCTCCTGTGCTATCACTCTCAATGATACTCTCATTTCGGGCTGCACAACGGACAAAAAAGTAGGTGTATTCTCCAAGCTACACCTTTTTCCTGATATGTTGTAATCACTTCTGCAAAGGGATTTTAGACTGACTATAGCCATTATACAATTGACATTCGCCGCCTGTTGATATTTCCAACGAGCCAACTCCAAAATTACCTGCCGTCTACAGACTGCACCTATTTTTATTGCTGAAATCAAGACCATTTTCCTAAGGCAAATATTGAATAATTATTCACATCTCAGCTTCTCGCAATTTCTGATAAACAGCTTGCAAAAACTGTATACGATTCCTTATAAAAACACAAAAAAACTGCCATGGATTCTCCAAAACGGATTTCCACGGCAGTTGATTCTGCAAAAATATATTATAATTTGACGTACTGGATAGCAATACATTGCGGGCCGCCCTGTGTTACAAATGCTGGTGACAAATCTAAAATTTCGACTTTCGCCTTACCAAAGGCTTCTTTCATGATATGAGCAATATCTAACGCATCCTTGGCAGCTCTGGCATGGGCAATGGAAATCAAATATCCTTCGCCTACATGCTTTTTCTGCAAATGATGCATCACTTTTTTTGCAGCGCCTTTGATGGTGCGGCTGATGCCGTAAGCATCCAAGCGGGTGCCGTCCGGTGTTTGTTCCATGATTGGTTTTACTTGCAGCGTAGCGCCAAATTTAGCTGCCAGCGGTGTCAATCTGCCGCCTCTGCGCAAAAAATCAAAGTCCTGAGCAATCAAAAAGGATTCACAGTGCTGTACACATTCATCCAATGCTGCTACAATTTCTTCCAGCGCAGCGCCCTGCTTTGCCAGCGCACGGGCCTTTTGCACCATATAACGATGCGGACCGCACAGCGTTTTGCTGTTATACACTACAATATCATCTTTGTTTTCTGCCATTTCTCTGGCACCGCAGGCAGTATGATATGTTCCGGACAATCCATCCGCCATGGTAATATTTAAAATTTTATCGCCCTGATGACGTTTATATGCCTCGATAAATTCCCCAATAGGCGGCTGTGAACTTCTGGGAATACCACCCTGTGCAATCTTTGCATAAAAACTATCCATATCCATCTGCAGGTCACGGTATTCTTCATCCATAATATTGATACACAATGGAATTACATCAATCCCTAATTCTTTCCCTTCCGCTTCCGTCATTAAAGTTGACGAGTCTGTTATAATTTGCACCATATGCTTACCCTCGCTCAATCGTTTATTGCATTCCATTTTTTGATATAAGCAGATATCATTCTCAAAATTATTTTTCGTAATACCTATCTTATCATTATATTCATAATAGCACACTTTATCCAAAAATAAAATATATTTTTTGTTTTTATAAACGTCACTTCACGCCTCAGCGCTCTTTTCACGATTCTTTAATCGAATGCTCTAAACTCCATTCTTTTAAAATACGTCCCTCCCGCAATAAATTATGCAATGTTTCAGCATCTTTATTCTGCAAAGCATCCCTATATTGCTGCAATGCTTCTATAATTACATCTACTTCGTATAATAAGGCAGGCTGATTCATCAAAAATAACTCCGTCCACATATCTTCATTCAATTTGGCAACCCGCGTTAAATCTCTAAAACTGCCGGCGCTGAACCCACTTTCATTTTTTACTGTAGGACTTTTGATATAAGCATTGGATACCACATGGGCCAGCTGAGAAGTGAAGGCGATGGTTTTATCATGCTCCTGCGGTGTGGTATATACAATTCGACCAAATTTTAAATCCCGTGCCAGCTGCTCCACTGTTTTTTTGGCATCTTCCGGCACATCATCTATCGGTGTCAAAATCATACTGGCACCTTTATATAAATCCGGCAGCGAATAGGCAAAGCCTGAAAATTCTCTGCCTGCCATAGGATGGCAGCCAATAAAAATGACGCCCCGTTCTTTCAGCACATCATGCACAGCGCTGACAATACTCTCTTTTACACCACCGGCATCAATAACAATACTGCCCGGACGAAAATACTGCTGATTTTCTAAAATAAAGTCTATAATTCCCTGCGGATGTAAACAAATAATAGACAAATCAGCCTGGCCAAGTTCCTCCGGTATAATGGCCTGGTCAATGGCATCAACATGCAGCGCCATCTGCACCGATTTGCTATTTAAATCCCGCCCCACACCAAGACAGGTATGGTGGGTATATGCTTTGATTGCTTTACAAAAAGAACCGCCAATCAATCCCAAACCTACTACTGCGATTTTCATGCTTTTGTCACCTCGTTAAGATCTCCAATCTGACTCTGTTTTAAAATCGGCTATGAACCAGATTGCTGTCCATATAATCTTTGTATAGACTCTTTTGCACATCTCTTTTAATATATAATATCGGTATTTACGGTTAGTAGTTTAATATAGAACAGTGTATTTGGCAACCATTTTCAGCCAACTCATCTATGCTCACTTTTTACATTGGGCATTGATATTTCTATAGTGCCATTTTGATTTTCTTTCTATACTGTTGTCTGTTTTTTATCCGGTCATTTTTATGGTAAAAAAACAAGCATGCTCGTTTTTCTAAAAAAGCTGTCTGCATACTGATTATCACCTATCAGTTACACAGACAGCTCTGCATTCATATTAAAATTTCTTTCTGTTCAGAAAGCCTTTCCCATTTTACGCCAGCACCATATGCCGTTTCCACATGCCAACAGTTATGCCTGTTCAACCAGGATTGGCTCTAATACAGCAATAAATTCATCAATCTGTTCTTTGCTGATAACCAGCGGCGGCACAAAACGCAGCACATGGTCTCCAATGCTGTTTACCAATACGCCCTGCTCCAGCAAACGGGCTGCCGCATCTTTGGCAGAACCGGTCAGTTCACAGCCAATCATCAGACCCATACCGCGCACTTCCTGAATCATGCCGGAATGCCGCTCGGCAATGCCTTGCAGCTGCTCCCGAAAATACTGACCTACTTCCTGCACATTAGCTAAAAAGTCATCTTCCAACAAAATACTGCAAGCAGCAAACCCGGCAGCACTTGCAATCGGTGTACCGCCAAAGGTAGTAGCGTGATCACCCGGTTTAAAGCAATCAGCAACCTCTGTTTTGGCCACAATAGCGCCCATAGGCACCCCATTGGCAATAGCTTTGGCCAGGGAAATAATGTCCGGCTCCAAGCCAAAATTCTGGAACGCAAAAGCTTTTCCGGTACGGCCTAGCCCTGTTTGTACTTCATCCAGAATCAGCAGAATATTGTGCTTGCGGCACAGTGCCTGCACGCCCTGCATATATTCCTTGCTTGGCACATGAATACCGCTTTCCCCTTGAATGGGCTCCAGCATGATGGCGCAGGTTTCCGGACGGATTTCTTTTTCCAGCGCTTCTAAATCGCCCAGCGGCACTGCCGAAAACCCTTCCGGCAAAGGACGGAATGCTTTTTGATATTTTTCCTGCGCAGTAGCTGCCAGCGAACCCAGTGTACGGCCATGAAAGGATTTCTGCATGGTGATGATATGATATTTTTCACCGTTGCCCCATTTACGAGCCAGTTTTATAGCAGCTTCATTGGCCTCTGCGCCGCTGTTGCAGAAAAAGGCTTTGCCCAATCCGCTTTTTTCCACCAGCAGTTTGGCCAATTTCACCTGATTTTCAATCCAATATAGATTAGAGCAGTGCAGCAATTTTCCGCATTGCTCCTGAATTGCCTTGGTAACAGCGGGATGACTGTGTCCCAATGAGTTTACTGCAATGCCGGCCACCAAGTCCAAATAACGGTTGCCGTCCAAATCCCACACATAACAGCCTTCCCCTTTGTCTATCACAATAGGAAGCCGTCCATAGGTATTCATCACATATTTTTGTCCAGCTGCGATAACTTCTTCTGTAGACATGCTCATGGCTCCTCTACTCCTTTACTACCATGGTACCGATACCTTCATCGGTAAATAATTCCAACAGCATACTATGTTCCAGACAACCGTCAACAATATGGGCGCTGTTGACACCGCCGCGGATTGCATCCATACAGCAATCTACTTTTGGAATCATACCGCCGCGAATAACGCCTTTCTTTTTGTAATCCTCCGCTTTGGCAAAATCCAAAATGGAAATTACGTTGTCATTATCGTCCTGCACGCCATTGATGTCGGTTAGCAGGAACATTTTATCTGCCTGCAGACTAGCCGCAATACTGCCGGCAGCAGAATCGGCATTGATATTATAAATCTGTCCGTCAGCGCCGCAGCCAATTGGTGAAATAACCGGAATGTAATCATGCTCAATGGCCTGATTGATTAAGTCTGTGTTAATGGCTTCCACTTCGCCCACATAACCCAAGTCAATTTCTTCGCCATTCACTTCCATTTCTTTTTTCTGTGCCAGAATGGTACCGCCGTCTACACCGCTGATGCCCATTGCTTTGCCGCCCAGTTTCTGAATCATGGACACGATTTCCTGATTAATCTGACCAACCAGCACCATTTGGGCAATATCTACTGTTTCTTTATCTGTCACACGCAACCCATTGATAAATTCCGGCTGCCCGCCGTTTTTTTCCACCCAGTAGTTGATAGCAGGACCGCCGCCATGGACAATCACCGGATTGATACCAACAAATTTCATTAACACAATATCAGAAATCACTTTTTCTTTCATGATATCGTTGGTCATAGCATGACCGCCGTATTTGATTACCACTGTTTTACCGGAAAATTTCTTAATATACGGTAATGCTTCCACCAATACTTGCGCTGTTTTCATTGCCTTTTCCAAAAGATCAGCTCCCTATTCATCATTTGTTTTTTTATTGTTGTTAACTTCTGTAGTCTGCATTTATTTTAACGTAATCATAGGTCAAATCGCAACCCCAAGCTGTAGCTTCTGCCTGACCAATATTAAATTTTACTAAAATTTTTACTTTTTTCTGTTTTAAAGTTTCTGTAGCCTTTGCTTCATCAAATTCCAGCCCCATGCCATTCTGCGCTACCTGCACATCACCGATAAAGATATTCACTTTATCCGGATCAAACTGCGCGCCGGAATAACCGGCTGCACAGGCAATACGGCCCCAGTTGGCATCATTGCCGTAAACAGCCGTTTTCACCAGACTGGACGCAATGATCGCTTTGGCAGCCAATCGGGCATCTTCCATAGTAGCTGCTCCGGTAACGGTGCATTCAATCAATTTGGTAGCGCCCTCGCCATCACCGGCAATTTTTTGCGCCATAGCAATGCAAATCTCCCGCAGTGCCTGCTGGAAAACCGGAAAATCCGGACTATCCACCGTTAAAACATCATTGCCTGCCTGCCCGTTAGCCAAAATTACCACCATATCATTGGTGCTGGTATCCCCATCTACCGATACCATGTTGAAGCTGTCGTCAATATTGGTCTTAAATGCAGCCTGCAATGCTTGGTGGTCAATGTTGATATCCGTTGTGATAAAGCCCAGCATAGTAGCCATATTAGGGTGAATCATGCCGGACCCTTTAGCCATAGCGCCAATGGTGACCACTTTGCCGCCGATACGCAGCTGAACCGCCATTTCTTTACAAACGGTATCGGTAGTCATAATGGCTTTGGCTGCATCATGACCGCCGTCAGCATATAACGCCTTGGACACTTTGTCAATACCGGCTTTTACCTTATCCATCGGCAATGGCATCCCAATCACACCGGTAGAT
>USPE01000044.1 GCA_900556545.1 uncultured Peptococcaceae bacterium
AAACTTGCTAACAAAGAATCTTCCATACGGTGCAATAATACTAAATTGCCATCCATGTCTACAACAGAAATAACCATTGGCACTTTAATTTCTTCTGCTTTATTTTGCGCACCGGCTACCATAATCTTTGCGGCATCTAATAATTCACCATTCGCCACCGGCGCTTTTGCAGGTGCCTTATCTACAGTGTCAGCAAAAGCTGCGCCGCCAACGCCTAACACCATAGATACCGATAATGCACCTACCAACAACATAGAAATCAATTTGTTCTTCTTCATAAAATAAAACCCCCTCGTTTTATAATACAGATTACAAATGCAATCTGCTATGTATAAATTTATATTATCACTAATAATCATCCCTGTCAATTTTTGTGAAAAGAAATACAATCTTCCTTCTAAATTTACTCCATTCGCATTTTTTACCCTTTCTTGATATGCATCACTTATATAATAGCTTTACGATTCATCATAAGATTTTACCCAACTCTAATCACAAAGTCGAACTATAGTTCCATATTTTTTTATATTTGTGTCTTTCATCCACATGTAAAGGAATTTCAATTTCACAATTAAAATTAGAAATTTCCTCTCCCAAGAAAAACTTGTAATGATATTCTTTGATTTGTTGTTCTGGTACTGTAAAATAGTTCGGCGTTTCCTCTGTTATTATTTTACGTTTAGGAATATCAATCTCACAATATACCTTCAGGTCTTCATTCCCACCCAGATTCCGGTAGTTCTCGGCAATTATCGTAATATCATATAAATATTGCCCATTTTCTTCTGAAGAAGTAATATCTGCTACAGTTACTTGAAAATAATCTTCATAATCTACATCTTCTTCATTCCAGCTCTCACCAACAACTAAAGGATTTCCCATGTGATTTATAGTAAATTCGTCAAAAGGAGAGCCCAAAAACAGGAATCCCATTACATACATAAACAATGTTTTGCCAAATAATAGTAGAAAGGTCACTATAATCAAAAAAGCTATTATTAATTTTGTTATTACCTTGTTCATTCCAATACCTTCCTTATTCATAGCTATTGCTTAAAATAGTCTCTACATTCCTATCATGTGTTGATTATAAATGTAATTCTCTATGTATAAAATTATATTATCATTAGTAATAAATTCTGTCAATTTCTATAAAAATAAATACATTCTTTATCCTAAATTTACTCCATTCCCATTTTTTACTCTTTCTTGATATGCATTCTCTTACCACAATATCATTTTCACCCTCAATTAATTATAAAAAGAGAGACCTTTCAACTCGAATAAGAAGTTGAGTGTCCTCTCTTTCATTTATTAGTTTTACTATCTTATTTATAATTTCATTATTGCAAAAACACGATTCCCAATTATCTGGAGGATAACACCTTGTGCAGCAAGCTATCTACCTGCTGATGCATTTGCAAAATGCTGCCGTTATTCTGAATCACACCATCTGCATAGGCTAACCGCTGCTGCTCTGTCATCTGCGCATCAATGCGTTCCTGAGCCTGCTGCCTGCTATAACCATTGCGCTGCATAAGCCGTTCTAACTGCACAGCGGGCGCAGCAGTTACCACCCATACAATGTCGGCTAACTGATGGTATTGCTCATCTTCCAATAGCAATGGCGCATCTAATACCACCACATCCTGCGTGCCCTCAATTTGCAGCTGTAGTTGTTCCAAAATAAGCGGCTTCATAATGGCGTTTAGCTGTTGCAGCGCTTCCGGGTCCGCAAATACTTTTTTCCCTAAAAGCTGTCGGTTTAACGTACCATCCGGACAAATATATTGCCAGCCAAACACTTCTTTGATTTGCTGCAAACCCATAGTTCCAAGCTCTACCACCTCTCTGGCAACCAAATCCGCATCAATTACAGAGATGCCCTTTTGCCGCAGATACGCACTCACCGTTGATTTGCCACAGGCAATGCCGCCTGTCAGCCCAATTACCAATGCCATACTTCCCCTCCTTTACAATACCAGTCGAACAATACCAATTACAATCAATAAACCACCCGGCAATAGCTTTATTTTCTTATAGGAAACATGGGAACCCATTTTTTTCCCTAAATACAATCCGGCTGAAAGAAACAAACAGGCACTCACAGCCGTACATAAACTAGTCCAAAAAGGCGAATATCCCATCAGCGCCATGCCAATTCCCGCACCAAATGAATCCAATGATAATGCCAGCCCCAACCAAACAGCCTCCTGCATACTAATAATGCCAGAACGATCCAAATCGGCACATTGCGGTTCTTTTAAAATTTGCACAATAATACCCAACCGATGAATATTCCACTGAAACAAAGGTTCCTGCGCACTATCTTCTTTTGCCAGTTCCTTAATACTTTTTCCCAGAATCCAAACACCCAGTGCAATTAAAAGCCCTGCGCCCAAAAACTGTACCAAAGCCGGTGCAATCATCTGTTCTAACAATCCACCCAATAACATAGAAATCGCCAGCACCATTCCAGAGCAGCAACAAATAATCAATATTCCATACCAGGGCAGCATAATATTTCGCAATCCGTAAGAAAGCCCGACACTCAAACAGTCAAAGCTAAGCGCCAACGCCAGTAATACCGTCAAAAACAAAGCTACCGCCTCCTTTTTCATCTCTTCTCCATTACTATATGGAAAGAATGAGAAACAGGTGTCACTTGTTTTATCAAATATTCATTTCAAATTCTAATTATCAAACTTTATCTGACAATTGGGACAATAGCAGCTGCTCCTGCCAGCGATTGTTATTTTTTCCAATGGGCAGCCACAATTTACACAAGGCTGCCCATGGCGTCCATACACTCTATGCAATTTTTGAAAACTTCCGGCATTACCCAAACTATCTACATAATCCTTAATAGAACTACCGCCATATACAATCCCCTGCTCCAATCTGTCCCTAATGGCAGACCACAAAGCGGCCGCCGTTTTCTCATCGGTCAGATTGCAGACAAGTGCTTCAGGATGGATTCCCGCCTGAAATAATATTTCATCGGCGTAAATATTCCCAATGCCAGCAATCACATGCTGATCCAACAAAAAAGTTTTTACCTTTTGCTTTTTCCCCTGCATCTGTTCCATCAGCCACTGCACTGTAAATTGATTACTCAACGGCTCCATGCCCAAAGATGCCAATCCAGGCAGCTGATTGCAATCCTCTGTTTTCAGCAGCCATAGCGTACCAAACTGACGCACATCATCATACCGCAATGTATTATGATTTTCCAAAGTCATAACAATATGGGTATGCTTGCCCAAAGGTTCTTCTTCTGATACATACAGCAGTTTTCCCGTCATACGCAGATGCACCACCAATGTCATCCCATTAGATAACTCTAACAAAATATACTTTCCCCGCCGACGAACAGCAGCAAAACAACAACCCGGCAGCAATGCTTTGACTTCCTCAGCCGATGGCTGCTGAATCAAACGGGACAAATAAATATCAACGATTTTGATTTTCTGATGCAAAACAGTCTGCCGCAATGAACGACAAACTGTTTCCACTTCTGGCAGCTCCGGCATCACACACGCTCCATATCATACCAGTTAAACCCTACATTCACATCAATTTTCAGAGGCACATCCAAAGCAACTGCCGATTCCATACATTCATGCAGGATTACAATCAAACCGGCAATTTCTTGCGGCGGCACTTCAAAGATCAGCTCATCGTGTACCTGCAGCAGCATTTTTGCAGAAAACTTATGAGCAACAATATTTTTCTGAACCTGCAGCATCGCCAGCTTAATAATATCAGCTGCTGTTCCCTGTATCGGTGTATTCACAGCAGTCCGCTCCGCAAAACTGCGCAAATTAAAATTCTTACTGTTAATATCCTTAATATACCGTTTTCTTCCCATCATAGTTGTACTGATCCCGGTTACTCTGGCATCCTGAATAGCCTCATCAATCCAACGCTTAACACCGCTGTACCGTTCAAAATAACTATCGATATATGCTTTGGCCTCTCCGCGGCTAATCCCCAGTTCCTTGCTTAGGCCAAAATCGGTCTGCCCATAAATAATACCAAAGTTCACTGCTTTCGCATTGCGGCGCATTTCCTTGGTTACTTCTTCCATGGGCACACCAAACACCTCAGATGCTGTACGGCGATGAATATCCTCATTGTTTTGAAAACTTTCTACCAGTACAGGATCTTTGGACATATGGGCTAAAATCCGCAGTTCAATTTGAGAATAGTCGGCCGCTACCAATACATTACCAGGTTTGGATGGCATAAAAGCTTTGCGAATCCGTTTGCCCTCTTCTGTTTTGATAGGAATGTTCTGCAGATTGGGCTCTGTACTGCTCAAACGGCCTGTGGCTGTAATTGTTTGATTAAAAGTAGTGTGTACTTTGGCTGTCTCTGGATCCACCAGCTTCAAAATCCCTTCAATATACGTAGAATTTAATTTGGTTAACTGACGATAAGCCAGAATATCCTTTACAAATTCATACTCCTGCGCCAACGTATCCAATACCTCGGCATCGGTAGAGTATCCGGTTTTTGTCTTTTTGATAACCGGCAGTCCCATTTTTTCAAATAGAATCACACCCAGCTGCTTGGAAGAATTCAAATTGAATCGCTCACCGGCAGTTTCATATAGTTTTTCAGCCAACTGATCAATCCGTACACGCAATTCAGCACCCAGCTGCTGCAAATATGCGGTATCAATCCGCACACCCTCATACTCCATAGTAGCCAATAATTCGCTTAACGGCAATTCAATCTTAGCATACAGTTCCAGCAAATGCTCCTGTTCCAAGCGATGCACCATAGGTTCACTGAGTATATAAATACCTTTTAACAATCCGCATAAATGTTCCACCGGATCTTCCGGCAATGTAACATTGAACTGTTCCGCCAGCAACGCCTCTAAGGACAAATCCTTGCTTTCCGGATTGAGTAAATAAGCAATCAGCAAGCTGTCCCAATATAATGCTTTCATCCCAATCCCTTCCGGCAAAAAGGCAGAATACAGTTTTTTGGCATCATCGGTTAAAATGGTGATTTCCCCATCTTCCAACCAGCTGCGCAAACCTTGGGCAAATTGAGAAAACCTGCCCTCACACGCTATATAATACGGCTGCTCTTCCACCAACAGTCCCATACTTGTTACCTGCGCTGTCATAATATTGCCTGGGGTTCGATTCACAATCAAGGTAATAATCTGGGGAGACTGTTTCTGCACCAATTGCTGCAGATCTTCCGGTTCTGCCAGATGAATCACCGACTGTGCCTGATATGAGATTGGGGTTTCCTGTTCCATGTCCGCTGCTTCCGGCTCTGGATACTGACTTGCCAGATCTTTCAGCAATGCCCGCAATTCCAGTTCTTGATATAAAGCAATCAGCTTCTCTCTGTCAAATTCCCGGCGAGCCATAACCGCCTGATCAAATTCCAGCGGCACCTGACAGTAAATTGTAGCCAGTTCCTTGCTTAAAAAAGCCTTGTCCTGATTTTCCTGCAATTTTTCACCCAGCTTTTTCCCTGCAAAATCCTCCAGATGCTGATATAATTCTTCCACCGTACCATATTGATGCAGCAGTTTCAAAGCCGTTTTTTCTCCTACACCGGGCACACCGGGAATATTATCAGAGGCATCCCCCATCAGTCCCTTTAAATCCCGAATCTGATCCGGCACCAAACCATACTCCTCTGTAAAGGCAGCATAATCATAACGACCCAGTTCACTGATGCCTTTTTTCGTTAAATAAACGCTGGTATGTTCACTGATCAGCTGCAAACTGTCTTTATCTCCGGTGACAATAATGCTGGAAATTTCCCGCTGTTCTGCCCAACGCACCATGGTGCCGATAACATCGTCCCCTTCATAACCGGACAGTTCATAAATGGCCATGTTCATTGCCCGCAGAATCTCTTTGATTAAATCCATCTGTCCGCGCAGCTCTTCCGGCATTCCTTTACGCTGCGCTTTATAATCGGCATATTGCTCATGACGGAACACCTTGCGGCTTACATCAAAGGCAACTGCCACGTAATCAGGCTGCTCCTGCCGCAGCAAACGCATCAGCATATTGGTAAACCCATAAACAGCATTGGTAATGACACCTTTGGAATTACTTAAAATAGGGATTGCATAAAAGGCTCGATTGGCCAGACTATTCCCATCTATTACAATTAATTTTTCCATAAATAAACCTCACTTTATTTTGCAGATAAAACCATTGCTCCATTGCAAACATTATTTTTTTCTGGATTCTTTCTTTTTTCTCTGAAGGGCAGAGGAATCAATTCGCTGTTCTTCGGACAATAGCTGCAATTTTTGTTCTCGATTCCATTGCTTGATGGCATATTCTCGCTGCATGGCCTGCCGCTTTCCCGAAAACTTTTCCCAATAAACCAGCTGTACCGGCAAACGGCTTCGGGTATATTTAGCCCCTTTACCACTGTTGTGCTTGTCCATCCGGCGCACCAGATTATCGGTATAACCGGTATAGAGCGAACCATCACTGCATAATACCATATATGTATAATAAGTGGCCATCCTGTCTCTGCTCCCTTGTTCAATATCCTTTATTGTACCACTTAATTTCTGCGATATCCATATCCAATTATACCGTTTGGCGGCAGGCATCATCAAAACAACTGCCTGCCGGACATCAGTTACGTTTCCTTTTTGAGCATATCAAAATAAATCTACAGAGTTTCCATAGAAAAATTTTTTCATTGTGCTCTTGCACTTTATGGTCCGCAATATTACAATAGAAAGAGATTTTAATTCATATTGATTTGGAGGTAATAATCATGTCAAGTTGCAGCGGATGTTCTTCGTCCGGCAGTTGTGATTCTTCCAGCTGTTCTTCCGGCGGCTGCGCTTCCTGTGGCTCTGTTCCGCAGAAAACACAGGCACAACAGCTCAGCAATATAAAAAATGTTATTGTGATTATGAGCGGTAAAGGTGGTGTTGGTAAATCGTCCTTTACATCTATGATTGCAATTACACTGCACAAAAAAGGATATAAAGTGGGTATTTTGGACGCAGATATCACCGGTCCAAGCATTCCTAAATTATTTGGTTTACACGGTAATCCAGAGATGAGCGAATTCGGCGCCTATCCAATGAAAAGCGCCAACGGCATCGCTGTTATGTCCATGAATTTGCTGCTGCCTAACGACGAAGAACCGGTTGTTTGGAGAGGCCCTATCGTTTCCGGCGTTATCAAACAATTCTGGGAAGAAGTGATTTGGGGCGATCTGGACTATCTGGTCATCGATATGCCGCCAGGCACCGGAGATGCCCAGCTGACCATTTTGCAAACCCTGCCTGTCAACGGCGTTTATATGGTATCCTCTCCGCAGGATCTGGCCAATATGATTGTGCGCAAAGGCATTAAAATGGTAAATATGATGGAAATTCCTGTTTTGGGGATTGCAGAAAATATGAGCTATCTGTCCTGCCCGGACTGTGGTAAAAAGATTTATTTATTCGGGGAAAGCAATATTGCCGAAACCTGCAAAAATTACAAAGTGCCTTTGATTGGCAAATTCCCTTTAGACCCACAACTGGCTCAATTGGGAGATGCCGGTAAAATTGAAGAATATGACGGTGAAGTTTTAAACATCATGATGGAAAATCTGGAAGAATTTTTACCGGTTCAGAATTAAATAAAAGGAGTTATCGTTCATGAAATTTGATAGCACACTGGTCACTGTAGAAGAAAAAGAAATTGTCATCGTTGCTGTAGACACTCATTTCTTTGTTCTGCCGCAAGAAGAAAAAAATGCACTGGTACGCAATTTCTTTGAATACTTCCACAAACCAATTGTTTTGATGGCAGTAAACCAGCAGGGAGACATGCAGTATTTTGGTCGTCCTGACTTAACAGCTATGGTTGCCAACTTAAAATTCAATGAATTCAAATGGCAAACCAATGAAATTGCCGATTAATCTTTCGTTTTAAACGTAATATACAAAACAGGACTTTATTTTGGTACAAGCCAGATAAAGTCCTGTTTGCGTTTCTATTCATTTTTCCTGATTTGTATAATGGACAAAATTGTGATACAATGCTGAATAAATACTATAAAAAGCAGAAGGAGATCTTCCATGGAAAAATTTCAGCTCTCGCATCATCATCATCTTAGCCCTGCTCTGGATGTTGGCAGTTTCTATGGGCCAGCTGTCTGTGGGCCAAAGCTATATGGGAATCGGGGCACTCAGCGCCTATATCGGCATCCAAAACATTATTTTGCTCAACTGGGGGCAGCGTACCGGAAAAATGCCGCCTAAAATTGCATATCTGATTCAACGCCACGGCAACAACAAAGGGCTGATGCAATATGTGATTGTAAACATTCTTTTATTTTTATTGATCGGCCTGGCTGTACTATATTCGGGCTGGCAGCTTCTATAACTTCCCTGGGCAGAATATGCAGCAAACCAATAAAATTCAAATCAATTAACAGTGAACGATCGTACAAACTATGTGCGGTCGTTTTTTATGCCCGGCACGCTATACAATAAGCACGAAAAACCCCCTTCACTGGTTTTTCTCCAGTAAAGGGGGGATATATCAATACCAAACCTGTTTCAGAGGTGCTTTTATCCTCATATGTTTATCAACGACCGCTTTCTAGTCCTGTACAATTTTGGTCAGATCGGCGATATTGCTGCCCAGGTTGCTGACATGAACCAGCAACGCCAGACGGGTATTTTTGATATTTTCATTTTCGTCCATAACCATCACCGCATCAAAGAACGCATTAATGTATTCTTCTAAAGTGGAAATGATAGTCAGCGCCTGACCAAACTGCCGTTTTGCAGCAAAGTCAGCAATGGCAGCCTCCGCAAACCGCACATCGGCCCACAGTTTTCTTTCTTCCTCCTCTACCAGATAAGCTTCATCCACAACATCTGTCGTTGCTTTTTTCGCTAAGTTGTTGGCTCTGGTAAAGGCAGTCAATACTTTGGCAAAGGTATCGGTGGTACGCATTTCATTTAAGGCTTCTGCACGCAGCAGTGTTTCTGTCAGATTATCATATCCGCAGGACACCACCGCCTCAATGATATCATACCGGAAGCCTTTATCGTTGAGCACATTACGGATTCGCTGTTCAAAGAATTCATATACACGCTGACACAGTGCCGCTTTGTCCCCAACAATTTCTGCCGGATAATGGTCTACAGCCTGTTCAATCAACCCGTTCAGGCTAACCAGAATACTGCGGCCCAAAATCATACTGCAAATACCGGCAGGCTGACGGCGCAGCGCATATGGGTCCTGAGAACCGGTTGGCTCAATACCAGCCGCAAAACAACCCACGATGGTATCCATTTTATCCGCAATACTGCAAGCAATCCCTTCAAAGGTCAGCGGAATTTCACCATCGGCATTTTTAGGCAGATAATGCTCAGAAATTGCTTTGGAAGTCAATGGATGCTCACCCTGCGCATAAGCATATTTTTCACCCATCAAACCCTGTAACTCTGGAAACTCATATACCACATTGCTCACCAGGTCAGCTTTGGCCAGATAAGCGGCACGCATAGCCCGTTCCTTTACGCCATCGCCCAACTGCAATAAATCGGCAATCACAGAAACGCCCTGCTGTACACGCTGCATTTTTTCATAAATAGTACCCAGTTTTTCCTGGAACACAATATTTTTCAGTTTTTCTACATTATCTTCTAATTTAATTTTTAAATCTTCATCATAGAAGAATTTGGCATCAGCCAAACGAGCTTCCAGCACTTTTTCATTGCCGACCTGCACCACTTCCAGATGCTCTGCATTCCCATTGCGCACCGTTACAAATTTAGGCAGCAAGTGATGACCTTTCAGCACAGGAAAATACCGCTGATGTTCTTTCATCGGAGTGATAACCAACTGTTCCGGCATCATCAGATAAGCCGGATTAAAGTTGCCCATCAGCGCAGTTGGATATTCTACCAGATATAAAACTTCTTCCAGCAGGTCTTCATCAATTTCTACAGTGCCTTCCACTTCATCGGTCAGTTTCTGAATCTGTTCCAAAATCATGGCCTGCCGTCTGTCTTGATCCACAATTACATAATCCTGTTCCATGACAGATACATATTGTTCCGCCGAAGGAATGGTCAACTGTTCACTGCCCAGATACCGATGACCGCGGGATACATTGCCGGAAGCAATGTCCTCAATGGTGAACGGTACAACAGCATCTCCATGCAATGCTACAATCCAACGAATAGGACGGGCATAACGCAGTTCTGTAAAGCCCCAGCGCATTGGTTTCGGAAAATGAATACCGGTTACCAACTGGGGCAGCAAAGCCGGCAGCACTTCATCGGTGGCAATTCCGGCAGCCTTTTTGGTAGCAAATACATACAAACCGCCATTCAGTTCTTTTTGATATAAATCCGCTACATCCACACCCTGACCGCGGGCAAAACCGATGGCAGCTTTGGTTGGATTTCCTTCTGCGTCATAAGCCGCTTTCACTGCCGGCCCTTTTGCCTCTTCTTCTAAATCTTGCTGCTTGTCTGCAATATTTTTTACCACTAATGCAATCCGGCGCGGTGTACCATAGGTCACTACTTCATCATAGGCAATTCGCTGTTCCTGCAATTGAGTTTCCGCCATTTGTTTCAACTCAGCCAACGCAGGCGGCATAAATTTGGCAGGCACTTCTTCCAAACCGATTTCTAATAATAAGTCTCGCATTATTCTTCCTCCTTTGATGTAAGTTCAAGAAAGATATCTTCCAGTGATTTACCACCATTTATCATTTCTAAAATCGGCATATCACTTTCTGCACAAATATGAAAAATCTCTTCTCTGACATCTTTATTTTTTTCTGCCGTTACAGTCACCTCAGTAACTCCATCCTCCGGCAGTTCTTTTGTCTCTACTGCAGTAATATGTTCTGCATC
>USPE01000045.1 GCA_900556545.1 uncultured Peptococcaceae bacterium
AGTGAAAACCGTTTATCGGCGTATTGGCAGTACGCTGTGGTTACTCTCTTTGTATGTATATCCTAACACAGAGGAAATTATTCGTCAACTGTGAAAAGATAAAAAATATCTGATTGAAAGAATATATGTTTGTATGTTATAATGCAAAGCAGAGAGTAACCAAAAACGGCAGGCGGTTTACCTCCCTTGGATGGGAGGTGGTAACCATGACATACGAATTATATGGAGCGATCATCGCAACATTAACATTGGTTGTCGCAGTTATCGCCTTGATACGTAAAAAGTAGCAAGGTCAATAAAGTCATAAAAATGACAATCCGCCTCTTTCCCTGATAAGATAGGCGGATTGTCTGTCACTATTGGGAGTGAAAACCGTTTATCGGCGTATTGGCAGTACGCTGTGGTTACTCTCTTTGTATATATATCCTAACATGGCAGATGCTATTCGTCAATAATGGTTAGTTGCAATGCCTGCCGTTACTGTAAATTTTTTTCTAACTCATTGGCCCACTGCTCCGCTTTTTCTTCCAGCCGTTCGCTCCATTGTCCTGATTTTTCCTCCAGCTGACTGGACCAGCGATCCAAATTGTTATTTAATAATTTCTCTGCCGCAGCGATGCGCTGTTCAATATCCTCTGAAATTTTTTCATCGCCCATGTTTCCGGTCAATACATTGCAAAGCGTGTCATCTAATTGGATTTGCCAACCATTGTCTGTCTGCTTTAATGTGATAGTTAATTGTGTTGTCAGTTCTTTTTTTGTATCTTGCAGATAAGGCAGTAATGTTTCTGGACTGTTCTGCGCTTCATCTACAGTTTGTGTGATTACTTTGGCCAAGTTGTAGCCGTCTTTCCGTCCATCGTTGATATTATTAATCAAATCGGCCACAAAATTTCCTATTGCATCGGAAAAATCTTTGTTTTTTATGATAACGTCTGCTTGGGCAAGGTTGCCTTGGGTATGTATGTCAACTATTTCCCAGGAAAGATTTTCTACCATGGCCTGTGCCAGCTGACGATGTCCTTCTTTTTGCACCTTGCGGGTCAATTCTTCAAACAGATAGCAGCCGGAAGCTGTTTTGTTGTTGGTACAAGCGTTAAAGGTGCGCATATCCAACTCCTGCAATGCAGTAAAAGCAGTATGAATGGTTTCCTCCGGTGTTTCTGATTGTTGCGCAGCCTGACTGCCGCAGCCGGCCAGCAAGATAATAGAAAACAGAGGAATGGCCAGAAAAAGGGAGATTTGTTTCATTGCGATGCCCTCCTTTCTACAAATTTGATTTATCATTATTGTAACAGAAAATAGACAGAAAAACTCCCTTTTTTCCCGTTAGAAAATATAAAGATATTGTGAAGATTTTCTTTGCAATAGTAGAATAAAAGAATAAAAAATTGGTTCCTGTTGCTTCAAAAGCAACAGGAACCAATGAAAAAATATTTAGTGAATCAAAAGCGGTTCTACCATACCGATCGCTAACAACAGATTGATCAACAAATAAAATAGAAACCACGGTGCGGTACAGATTGTCAGAATAGTGCCTTTTGGACTTTGGTTGGCACACAGTTCTTGTTTGATCATATGGCGGTGGCGAAATAATAAAATAACTGCTCCTATGGCCCAAAGCAATTTTAACAGAATCCAGAAAGTATTTTCTACTGTAGCAGGTAAAATGGTACTTAAGCGGGTTAGTCCTTCGTTGATGATCAGATTGTTGAAAATATGAAGTAATACAGCCCAGCGAAAAGAATATTGTAAAGCTGTATAGGCCAGCACCACCCCTACCAGCGCGGCAAAAATGCCCTGAAAAATGTTACTGTGATAAATGCCGAACAGTACGGCGGAAAATATGATAGCCAACGTTTTTCCGTGAGGCAGCAGCGCTGGCAGAATCGCACCGCGAAAGATGAGTTCTTCAAACAGCGGGCCTAAAAATGCGGCATAGAGAAACATGGAAAGGCTGGGACTGGTGTCGGTGGCTTGTTCCAACGCGGACGCAAAGGTATAGCCCAGTTGGTTGGCAATCCATTCACCGATGGAAAAGGTCAGTGAAAAAATAAATTGCGCTGCTAACAGACAGAGCAGCAGCTGCCAGAAGGCAGAGGCTGTCATAGGCTGATGAACACCGGTGATATTCTTGCCTAACAGTTGTTTTCCGCGCAGCTTATACAACGGCAGCAGCATCAGCGGCAAAGTCAGCAGATAAGGCCAGGCACTGCTGTTGATATGTTGCAGAATCAGCCGGTCGGCGGTATCGTTGGTGAAAGCATCGTAGTGGGCAAAGAGATAGATAATATACACAAACAGCACAGCCAGCAAAAGCAGCTGGCAGGTGAGAGCGGTGCGGCAAGTGCGGTTAATGGTTTTTCGCAGTGTTTTTTTGCTGTGGTTGTTTAATGCCGGGGTATGAGAGATCTGGTTCATAGAGCATTCCTCCTGTTATGGTTTCTGGCAGCTATCATAACAGAAAAAAACATGACAGCAAGAATTCTGTCGTGAGATGTTATTTTTTTGTGTCCAATGGTTGTATCGGCAGCAGCACAGATAGAGTAAAGACATGGGCCTCAGTTTCTATCTGCATATGACCTTGATTTTGTTCCACTGCCTTTTTTATATTAAACAGGCCAAAACCGTGTTCCGGCTGTTGTTTAGTGCTTAGCGGCAGCATTTGTGGAGAAAACCGGGGCTGTTGTTTTAATGGATTGCGAAAAGCAATGCAGAACATGGTATCGCTCTGGGTAATGCTGATGGAAATACGGCGCTGGTCGGCAGGCAGGTTTGTACAGGCTTCAACAGCATTGTCCAGTGCATTGGAAAAAATGGTGCAGATGTCTGCCGGCGGTAGATGCAGTGCTGTAAGAAAAGAGCCGTTTACTGTAAGCTGGATCTGCTGCTGACTAATTAACGCATATTTGCCGTTTATGATAGCATCGGCAATATCGTTGCCGGTGTGGAACAATGGTGCGGTTTCCTGCCATTGTTCGGTCAGGTTTCCGATATACCGGCTGACCGCTTCCAGATTGTCTTTTTTGCTGAGTAGCTCCAGCGTCAGCAGGTGATTTTTCATGTCGTGGCGATAACGGCGCAAAGTTTCCTGCTGTTTTTTGTAGGCTTGAAAATGCTGCAGCTCATGTTCCATATATTGCTGATTGAGTTGATTGACAAATTTGTAGTAGGTTTTGGCTCTACTTTGAAAAAAGAGAAAGCAGAACATGCCGTCTAATAACAAGATACATAAAAGCAGCATTGTAGGCAGCCATGTACCGCCGGAGGATAAAATTTCTGTCATTTGCGCAGAAGGGTCAAGCAGCACTACAATTTGCAGTGTCAACAGATTGAGTATCAGGCAGGTCACAATTTCCGCAGGGCTGATAGAGAAAGGTTGTATCATTTTATGCTGATAATGGCGGCATAGAGCAATCGTCAGCAAATCCAGTCCAATGCCGAGTATGGTTATTAACGCTTGGTTCTGCAGCTGCAGCAGCGTCAACAACAATAGCAGAACATTGGAGGCCAGCAGCAAAAACAGCATAAAGGACAGTAAAATGCCCAGTTTTTTCAGTTTGTGCGGAACGGCAAACAGCCGGAGTAGACACAGCGGATAAAGGATAAACAACAGCAGCAGTTCTAATGCCGGCCAGTCCATCCACTGACAGCCCAGCGCCAGCAAAAACGTGCTGCTGTAGCAAAGCCAGAATTTTTTGTGCAGTGTCAGATCCGGTACAAACAGAAAGCGCAGCAGATAAGCAAAGGCCAGCAAATCAGCCAGTAGGGAAATAACATTAAGTGCCGGTATCAGCCTCACATTCTCACCGCCTGTTGTACATAACGATGCAGCGCTGCGGCAAAGGTTTTGCGGCGCAGTCTGCTTACCGGAACCCGCATATTGTTGGTTAGCAGCACATCTTGCAGGGTAAGCTGTTTTACGGCGTTGAGATTGACCAGATAGCTGCGGTGACAGCGCACAAAATCCATATTCTGCAGCAGTGTTTCATATTTGGACAAGGTTTCCCGCCGAGTGAGCTGTCTGTCCGGCAGATAAAAAATTAAATCCTGATTGCGCGCTTCTACGCAGATTAGATTTTGTATTTTGATTAGATGGGTTCCTTCCCGGGCTTCCAGCAAAATTGTTTTTTGTTGCTGTAGTGTCTGGCTGGCTGTTTGCAGAGCTTCCAGCAGCTTTTGCGGCGATACCGGCTTTGTCAGAAACCGAAGGGCGTTGACTTCGTAGCCGTCCAAAGCAAATTCTTGGTGAGATGTAATAAATACCACCGGTGCTTCATAGTGCATCTGCTGTAATCTGCGGGCAATGTGCAGACCGTTGTCGCCGTCCATTTCAATGTCCAACAGAATCAGCTGATAGGCAATCTGGCTGCGGATTATTTTATCCAGCAGTTGTTCTCCTGCGGTAAAAGTGTCTATCATCAGTTCCGGCAGTGGATACAGCTGTTGAATCATTTGCTGCAGATGTTGGATAAAAAGCGGTTCGTCGTCACAAATGGCAATTTTCATGGTTGCGCCTCCTGTTGATTCTGTTCCGCTGCGGTAAACAGCTCCGGATATTTTACTTGCTGCCATGCCTGCCAGTTGCGTTGGGTTTTAAACCCGGACTGGATAAAGCAGGGGATGAACAGCAGAGCGGCAACAAGGCTTTTGCCTGTTCTTGCGTTTTGAAAAAAGTAGCCGCTCATCAGTAGATGCAGATCAAAAACTACACCTACTTCCAATGCCAGCGTAACCATCAATCTCAGCCAAAATTTGCGGCGGGGATTTTTTTCTGATTGTTCAAATGCCATAACCACCAGAAAGCCCAGCAAGATTATAACGCCGATGCTGATTACTATGGGTGCCAATGCGCCGCCTTGGGCTTGGTTTTGCATAATGATGGTGTTCAGCCCTTTGACCAGTAAAAACAGCACTGCGAAACTGACAGTCAGCGTCAGCGGAATGGCAAAGCGATACAGAAAGTTGCTTTTGGTCAGCGGTTCTTTTGCTTTGAGCGTGGCGTTTTCTTCTGCGGTCAGGGATTTGAAGTCGGTGCTGCAGAAAAAATCAACCAACTCTAAAAGGGTGTTGTACAGCGCTTTAAAAACGGGCAGCCAGTAAGCGCTGAACTTGAGCAGCCCGATTCCGCATAATATCAGAAGAATCAGTAAAAATACCATAGCTTCGAGAGAAAACATAATGTCACATCCAATTTTAAGTGTAATGAAGCGGGGCGGCGGTGGCCAGTCCGTCCGGCTGGGGCATGCGGATATCCAGATAAATCAGAGCAAATTCTATTGTCTGTGCTGCCTGCAGCAATTCTGCGCCGTTGGTGTAACAGTGCAGCTGGTATTGGTTGGTTGAAATAGTTGTCTGCCATAGCGCGGCGATTTGCTGTTGCGCTGTTGGTTCATCATCGCAGATGGCTATGTGCCACATGAGCATCGCTCCCAATTTGATATTATGTTGTATTATAACAAATCTGAGCGAAAAAGTCATGCTGCGGCAAAGTGATTGCTTGCAGCAGGGGGATACATATTATTTTTCAGGAAATATTTTAGGAAGCAGAAAAAAGGTTAGAACCATATCATTATCCTGTTGGTTTGGGATAGAAGCTGGAGTGGAAGCAGGGGATATGCTATACTGAACAGTAGACGATGGGTTGATTTAAAATCAGGAATGAGGTGATGGTTTGTGTGCAGCAATACAAAAAAGAGAAATCAAGGATTACTCCATGCAAAGCCAGTAGATTGCGACGGTTGCATGGAGTAAGACAGTCGCAGGATAAAAATGCTGGCTTTGCTGCTTGATGGTGATATCAAGGAGGGAGTCTGCATGAAATATTTTAATGCGCGGGCGATTCTTCCGGATGCGTTGGTAAAAGAGCTGCAACAGTACGTTCAAGGCGGTTATATTTATGTTCCCATTGAACAAGAGCAGCAAAAGCGCTGGGGAGAGGTGTCCGGCTATCGGCAGGAATTGGCGCAGCGTAATCGGCAGATCAAAGAGGAATACCAGAGCGGCGTTTCTATGGAATGTCTGTCTGAAAAATACAGCTTGTCGTTATATGCTGTTCGGAAAATTATATATCAGAAATAATGGTAAGGGGCTGCCTGGTGCGGCCTCTTTATTTTTTAGGTTGGCTTGGGAGTACATATGGGTATACGCAGCAGAGGGATACAATGAGAAGATCAAAATGACTGACTTCTTGTTGTATCCCTCTTGCTGATTTTGAAGCGGCAGAGAAACCGGCGCTGCAGGTTTTATATGGAAAACTATTTGCTGCGCTATGATTAGATTTGCCGTACGGATAGATTATTATTTCTCTGCGTCTTCGGTTTCTTCGCAAATTACCTGCAAACCATATTTGGATGCCACTTTTTTGCTGTGCTGACATTCCTCATCGGCGGGTAAACGCAAAGCAGGCTGATTTTCCTGCTCGTCATCCTCACTGCAAACTACAGAAATACCATACTTAGAAGCGACTTCTTTGGTGTGTTCGCAATCTTCTTTCTGATCTTTGTTTGTAATGTAATGACTTAGGTCTAATCCCATGCTAAACCTTCCTTTCAGATATAATTTATTTTAGATGGCGATGAAGTCGGCATCATAAAATATTTCTCAGCATACTGGCCAGATAGAGTTCGATTCTCACTTCCATGTCTGATAGGTCACGGTCCAGCAGCTCTTCAATCTTATTGATTTTATACACGATGGTGTTGCGATGCACAAACATTTTATCCGCAGTAGCGTTAATGTTGCAGTTGTTATCCAGAAATGTATACAGAAATTCCAGATAATTGGTTTTGTTATTTTTGTCGTATTGTTCTAATTTTCCTAATACGCTGTTGTAATAATTGCGTTTGGCATCTTTATCTGTAATAGCCAGCAATAGTTGATATGCGCCCAGTTCATTGTAGTGAATGAGAATGTTTTTCCAGCCCATCCGCTCGCTGAGATCTACGGTTTGTTTGGCTTGCAGATATGTTTTGGACAATTGATAAAGCCCGGGCAGGTTGGTGCTGACTCCGGTAAAGAATGTGTATTCTTTCATGCGCAGCAGCACGATAATTTTCAGCATGATATTCTGAATTGCCTGGTCAGAATAATTGGAGAATACCAGCACAAAAATATCTTCCATGGTGAGAATAAAAGATTTATCCCCGGCAGAGAGCAGCGTCTGTTCAATGGATTTTACAATCCACTGTAGTTCGGAAGCAGTCAGCGTATGAAAATGCTCTATTTTGATAATAGCAGTGGTATAGGATTCTTTTTTGTGAAAGCCATATTGTAAAAAGGTAGGTGTATACAGTTCGGTTTTTTGCGGAAAAGAAATGGCATTCTTCATAGCAGAGAATAATTGCCGATTGGCCTTTTCCGATTCTAAAATCTGCAAACAAACCAGTTTTAATACATTGGATATATTAGCGTTAATGGAAATTTGCAGCAGAGGAAAATTCTGTTCGTTGCAAAATCGGATAACCGATGGCGGTATTTGCTGAATATGATGCCCAATGGCGATAACCAATCCACTGCATTGCCGTTGGATTAATTGTTGTATAAATCGCTGAAAGGCATCTGTATCCTGCAAATATTGTCCATAGGAAAAGATTAATTCTTTTTCGTTAACAAACTGTATTTCATAATCATCTTCTACAAAATGAAACCATTCTACAATATTACCAAGGCCGTTTTCGCCAGCCAGTGTTTTTAATTTATAATCACTGACGATGTCTAAAAATTTTTCTACTGTTATGCTCACTGCTATCTGCCTCCCTCGCCATGGTGTGATATTATTTAGTTTTACATAATTTATACCATAACATATCTCCTGTTATCTGGCAATGTACAAAAAGCGGCTTATCAATACCTTTGGCGGGAATGGAGCATAAGGAATTATGTTTATTTTAAATAACGAATACCTTTTCCGGTAAATGCCCAAATCATAGCAAATACAACGCACAAATAACAAGGGATCGCCCAGATTGCGTATTGAGCAACGGAGACGCCTAATAAATCCATATAGTAAATGCCGGAAGCGCCCCATGGAACAAACGGCAATAGCATAGTGCCTGAGTCTTCCAAAGTACGAGAAAGGTTGACGCCGTGCAATCCCATAGAATGGTAGGCTGCTTTTAACAGGAAACCGACCATAATAATGGAGATGGAAGCAACACCTGCGGTAAATCCCAGCATGGCACTGGCCAGAATGGTAACGCCGATTAATTTCCAACGACAGTCGATTTTATGGGAGACACTGTCCAGAATTACTTGTAAACAACCGATTTTTTCTACAATACCGGCGAATGCGTAACCGCAGATGATGGTATTTACGATATTCATCATAGAGGAGATACCGCCCCGGTTTAACAGTTTGATGACATTTTCCTGAGCAATGGCATCTTGAGCGCCTGCAGCGGTTATCATTGTTGTTTTGAATCCTCCAACGCAGGAAGCAACACCACTGGCAAAGGAAAAATGATGGAAAAACATGCCTAAAGCAATAGCGACTACTGCAGATAATAACATGAGCGGAACGGTCGGTTTTTTCATAAGAGCACCGACAATGATAATCACTGCTGGCAGCAGTAAAAGAATATTCCAGTTGAAGATAGAGGATAAATTATTTGACAGGATGGCGATGCTGGTGGAATTGGCAGCATCTACTGTTAAACCCTGCCCGACGATAAACCAGACAACCAGCCCTACCAGCGAAGCCGGAATGGTGGTCCAAAACATATGGCGGATATGGTCAAATAAATCGACATCGCAGATCAGCGGCGCCAAGTTGGTGGTGTCAGACAATGGGGACATTTTATCACCAAAAACACCGCCGGAGATAATAGCACCGGCTGCCATACCCATTGGAATGCCCATCTCTGAGGCAACCCCAATCAATGCCAGGCCGGCTGTGGCAATAGAACCCCATGCTGTTCCGGTAGCGGTGGAAACAACAGCGGTGATCAGAAAAGCTGTAACTAAAAACATTTGCGGGCTGATTAATTTTAAACCCAAGTAGATTAAATATGGCACGGTGCCGGAATAAACCCAGGTGCCGATTACAATACCTACTGCGATTAGGATGTAAATGACAGGCAGGCTGGCAGTGAAGTTGTCAGTTACCCCTTTTTCCATTTCCTGATAGGTATAGCCCAGTCTTAATCCGACGAGTGCCGCATAAAATGCAGCCAGCAAAAGGAGCGGCTGGATATCTAATTTCATGATACCTTTTCCGATTCCGATAATCAAAATCATCACAACAAAACAAGATATGGCTTCTATTAATGTGGGTTTTCGTTTCATAACAAGTACCTCCTTCGTACAGCCAAATATAGGATAGAAGAAGCCTGAAATACAGGTTTTAACAAACAGTATCACAGGCTTCATTTTAGATATGGGATATTGTTCTGTGTTTATACTGCCTGAATCAACTCTTCTACAGAAAGATTGGATAAGTTCAGTTTATCTAAAGTTAAACCGGTTGTATAGAAATCTTCTTGCAATAAGGAACAGCCTAATGTAATAACAGCGTCGATATTGGGTGTTGGCACACCGGCGATTCTGCCCAAGTTGGACCACAATACCAATCCGGTAGAAATGTCTTCGGTAAAGTAGCGGCCTGTTACACTGGTAGGGCCCTTAATTTTGGTGAACACTTCACTGGTGTTAAACAATGTTTGCAAATCCTGTTGGTCATTGGAGAAATAGCCTCTGCGATAACGGCTTTGTACAGCATCTTCCAGCTCAAAGCCAAAGGCGCGGCCGATGTTCATCCGTTCTCGTTCAATGGCGCGCAGCACATTAACGGTGTGGCTGGTGATGCCTTCCCGATATAACCAAAATTCTCCGTTGGAGTAATCAATGCGGCCTGCGTTCAGCATACAAGGGCCAGGGTGTACTTCCGGATTACCGTTTTCCAGAGTGGTGTGCCATACATTGTCAGCAGGTACCAGGCAGGAATAAATTTGTTTGCATACATCAAATAATTCTGCAGTGTTTTCTTTAGGATAAGCGGCAAAGAATAATTTTTTCACGCGCAAGGTCAATTCTACACGAGCTTCGTCGGCAAAGCCCCTTGTTCCGTAGGACAAAGAATTTACTTCGCATAATTTAAATGTTTTATCAATGCCCATCTCTTTGGCTTTTTTTGCAAACCGTACACAACCCATAGCGGCTGCACCGTTGAAGAAGATTACCTGATCTTCTGTTGCGACAGGTGCCAGAATTTCTGTAAAGGCTTCGATAGCAAAGCCCGGGATGGTTAACATGATAATTTGCGCGTCTTTAACAGCGGCAGCTATATCAGTCGTGATGAGGTCTAATGGCAAGAATACTTCTTTGGCAGGAACTTCATTTGGTTCCTGTAAGAGGATACCGCCTTTTTCTTGCATCACTTGCAGATTTTTTGCAAACTGTGGTAATTCGTATAAACTGATTTCGAACCCTTTTTCTTTTAATTCAGCAGCGGCGGTCATACCGCCGTTTCCTGCGCCTAAAACTGCTACTTTTTTCACCATCATGAGATACCCCTCCTAAGATTTTAAAGTTTGCTTGTATGCGAAATTTGTATAAAAATGCAGTCAGTTTTGGCCAAAACCAGCTCCATAGGGAAATATGAGAATTTAGTGTTGATTGAATATAAAATATTTTTCATATGCCCTGTTCTTTATAATTATTATAATCTGCTCTTATGATTTGTGTAAGTAGCAGAATCACCAAATCTTTTTGTCAATATGCACAAATGTCCTTATAGATTGGACAAGAATAGATGTATAAAATTACAAAATAGAAGCTCTTAGTAAATAGTAAAAAGATTCTTTTTACTACCCAAAAAAACTCCGGCTTGCGCC
>USPE01000046.1 GCA_900556545.1 uncultured Peptococcaceae bacterium
CAATCCTGCTGTGGTTCCGTTGACCAGATAAAAGCACTGACCAGCGCCAAAAATAGCGGCAGCCCGCTGTTGGCTTTGGGCAATGCAGCCGCCGGAAAAATGCAGATTGTCCAGACCGTCCAGCTCGGTATAATCATAGCTGGCAAATTGGGCGCCCCAGGCTTGCTGTAGCTGTGCCGGTAAAAAAGCGCCGTTCTTATGCCCCGGTGTATGGCCGGAGAAGGGCTGCTGCCGATGCAGCTGCTCCATCTGCTGCCACAAAAAGGGCGTATATTGGGTATGCAAAAAAGACACCTCGCTTACAAAATGGATGATGCAATAGTATGAATTAATTATATAAATCAATCGCAGGCTTCTGCATGGCGTTTATGGGTATACCAGCGGAATAATACGATGGTTGTTGTCACCAGCAGGTGCAGCCCTATATTGGGCAGCGTAAAGTTATAGACGTTGGAGATTTCGCCAAACTCCAATAGATAGCGGCAGCCCATACCCAGCAGAGATGCCAGTAAAAAGAACAGCGCAACTTGCCAGATTGCCCTATCAGGATACCTGGCTGCAAAGAGAACGCCGATTTCGTAATACGCAAACAATATGACAGCCAGCATAGGAATCCCCAGGGAGCTTTGCATAGTTACATTGTAAACAGGAAACAGGCAGCAGCTAGAGAATGCAGTCAGCCCGATCAGTAATAAGTTACCTGATACTTTGTGGGCCAGCAGTATGGTACGCAGTTTGTTCATTGACATAAAAATCCCTCCCTTTGAGTGGTGTATCGTTTTCTTTAGTATACAAGAAACTGTTCGGCAGTACAATATGAACCGTGTAATATGAGTTGTTCCATATTGATAACGTGATATAGCGTACAGAGAAATTTTATTATTGACATATGCCGGAAAAGGATTATAATAAACTTATAAATGACATATGCCAGAAACAAAGTCGGAGGTGAGCTGTGTTTTGCCAAGACCAAGGAAATGGAGAAAGGTCTGCTGTCTGCCCAATACCAATCGGTTTGGCCCGCTGAACGGCTGCGTCAGTCCGGATGATGTGATTCAGATGACAGTAGATGAATATGAAACCATTCGCCTGATTGATTTAGAAGGAATGAATCAGGAAGATTGCGCCAGTCATATGAATGTGGCGCGCACCACAGTGCAGGGCATTTACAACGAAGCGCGGCGCAAATTGGCGTTGTCGTTGGTGGAGGGCCGGGTGTTGTTTATTGAAGGCGGTGACTATCATCTGTGCGACGGACAGAGCAACTGTTGTCGGCAGGGAGGTTGTCAGAAAGAACGTATGCAGCAGCTGGCGCAGCGGCAGGAAAATCAGTTGCCGTAAGCGCTGTCAGAAAAATGATGTAGAAGAATAAACCAACTTAAGGAGAGATACCATTATGAGAATTGCAATTCCAGTAGAAGATAACGAAACCGAAATTTGTCCATCGTTTGGACGGACCAGCATGTTTTTGATTTATGATACAGAAACCAAAGAAAAAAAATTGATCGATAACAGCGCCATTGCAGCGCAGGGCGGCGCAGGCATTAAAGCAGCGCAGGTGATTGTGGACGAAAAAGCGGAAGCATTGCTGACCCCTCGCTGTGGTGAAAATGCAGCGCAGGTTTTGAAGGCAGCCAATATTCAGCTGTATAAAACAGAGGGCGCATCGGTAGACGAAGCCATTCAGGCTTTTCAGGAAAATCGGCTGGAAGAACTGACTGATATTCATCCGGGTTTCCATGGTCATGGAGGAAACTGATATGAAAATAGCTGTATTAAGCGGAAAGGGCGGCACCGGAAAAACGCTGGTGTCGGTAAACCTGGCAGCAACAGCAGAAACGGCGGCATACTATGACTGCGATGTGGAGGAGCCAAACGGACATCTGTTTTTTAAACCGGAACTGACTCAGGAAGAGCAGATATTTGTAAAATCGCCGGAAGTAGATGCCCAGCGGTGCAATGGCTGCCGCAAATGTATGGATTTTTGCAAATTTAACGCCATTGCCTGCATTCAGGACAAAGCAGTGGTATTTCCCGATGTGTGCCATCCCTGCGGCGGCTGTATTCTGGTCTGTCCGGAAAAAGCTATTCAGGAGAGCAAACGGCCCATCGGCAAAATTGTGCAGGGGCATTCTGAAAATGTGCAGGTAATCAGCGGCATGCTCAATATGGGTGAGGAATCAGGCGTACCCATTATCCGCACCATGCTGTGGCATATGACAGAGCATCCCCATCCGTTCACATTGATTGACTGTCCGCCGGGCAGTGCCTGCGTGGTGATGGAAAGTATTCTGGATGCCGATTATTGTATTCTGGTTGCCGAACCTACCGTATTTGGTGTACACAACCTAAATATGGTGTATGAACTGGTACAGATTTTTAACAAACCTTATGGTGTTGTGCTGAATAAATGTCTGGACGGAGAAAATCCGGCAGAACAATTTTGTCTGGAGCATCAAATCCCTATTTTGGGACGGATTCCTTTTGACAGTGAGCTGGGACGGCTCAATTCGGATTCTCACATTGTCAGTCGGATTCATCCGGCATACAAAGAATTATTTACAGAAATTTTGCAAAAGGTAAAGGAGGCGGTCAGCCATGAAACAGCTGTTGATTCTCAGCGGTAAAGGCGGCACCGGAAAAACAACGGTTGCCAGCGCATTTATTCAGCTGGCGCAGGCCAAAGCCTTTGCCGACTGCGATGTAGACGCGCCCAATCTGCATCTGGTGACCGGCTGCGGCGCTGATGTGCAGAAAGAAGATTATTATGGCCTGCCCAAAGCGGAGATCCAGCAGGATACCTGCATCAAGTGCGGCAGTTGTCATTATCATTGCCAGTTCCATGCCATTGAAAAGCAAGACGGTGCTTACAGTGTCAATCCCTTTGCCTGCGAAGGCTGCGGTGTGTGCGCCTATGTTTGTCCGGCCAATGCAATTTCCATGCAGGAAATGCTGGCCGGCGAAATGCGGTTGTATCAGGATGCTGACAAGGTATTTTCCACTGCACAGCTGAAAATGGGCAGCGGCAATTCGGGTATGCTGGTGACGCAGGTAAAGAAAAAAATGCGGCGGGCCGGCAAAGATGCTCCCTTTGCTGTGATTGACGGTTCACCGGGCATTGGCTGTCCGGTAATTGCATCGCTCAGCGGTGTGGATATGGCGCTGATTGTGGCGGAACCATCGGTATCGGGCATCAGCGATTTGGAGCGGATTATTCATACTGCCGAAATTTTTCAGGTAATTCCGGTGGTTTGCGTGAATAAATATGACACCAATGTAGAGAATACAGAGAAAATAGAAGATTTCTGTTATCGGCGGGACATTCCCTTTGTGGGACGCATTCCCTTTGATTTGGAAGCAGTACAGGCCATCAATGATGGGCAGACTATTGTAGATCGGGATTGCGCCGCCGGTGCAGCAGTACGGCAGATATTTGATGAAACCATGCGGATTTTTGAGGCTATTACCAGCTGAGTGCAGCAATCTGAGCATGATGAGCATAAAAACAGGATTGCATGAGCAGGAATGGAATCCTGCAGTTTTGCAAAAACATCTGCTGAAGGCTGAAATTTTTTGCCCATTGGATAAAATAGAAAAAGCCAGAAGAAACATAGCAAAAAGAAAGATAATTAGAAGAATGTTGATAAAGGAGCGAATTCAGTATGTCAGAAAGTTGTAATCATAATTGTGGAAGCTGCAGCGAATCCAACTGCGGAGAACGGCAGGAAGGCCCGGCTTATGAACCATTAAACGCTTACAGCAATGTGAAAAAGGTGATTGGTGTTGTCAGCGGTAAAGGCGGTGTGGGAAAATCCCTGGTAACTTCTTTGTCTGCCATTACCATGGCGCGCAAAGGCCACAAAACTGCCATTTTAGATGCCGATATCACAGGGCCGTCTATCCCTAAAATTTTTGGTATCCATACCCAGGTTACCGGCACTGAGCAGGGGATTATCCCCAAAGCAACGCTGACCAACGGCATCAAGATTATGTCCACCAATCTGCTGCTGGACAACGATACCGACCCGGTTGTATGGCGCGGACCTGTCATTGCCAATGCAGTCAGACAGTTCTGGCAGGAAGTCATCTGGGGCGATGTGGACTATATGTTTATTGATATGCCGCCCGGCACCGGCGATGTACCTCTGACTGTGTTCCAGTCACTGCCGGTAGATGGCATTATCATTGTTACCTCACCGCAGGAGCTGGTTTCCATGATTGTGACCAAAGCGGTAAAAATGGCCGAAATGATGAACGTGCCTGTATTGGGGCTGGTAGAAAATATGTCCTATTTCCACTGTCCGGACAACGGCAAGGATTATCAGATTTTTGGCGATAGTCATATTGAAGAAATCGCTCAGCAGTATCATTTGGATGTTCTGGCTAAATTGCCCATTGACCCGCAGATTGCTGCCCATTGTGACGGCGGCACCCTAGAACAAATGGAATTTGACTGGATGGATTCTGTTGCTGAAAAACTGGAACAGATTCAAAAATAGGCTTTACAGTGATACTCATCACGAATAATCATTACCATACAAAGCTGCTATATAAAATAGACTATGTATAAAAGGCGCTATAAGCCTGAATATCATATAAAATCAAAGTAAAGGAAGCGTATTGATTATGAAACGAATTGCAGTTGCTTGTGAAGGAAATCAGGTTGCCCAGCATTTTGGACATTGTGAACAATTTATGTTTTTTGATACCGAAGGGGAGCAGATTGTAAAGACAGAAGCAGTTGCCAACCCCGGCCATAAACCGGGATTTTTGCCAAACTTTTTAGCAGACAACGGCGCTGCTGTTGTATTGGCAGGCGGCATGGGCGGCGGTGCAGTAGATATTTTCAATCAGCGTGGTGTAGAAATGGTAACCGGTGCTGCCGGAGATGCTGCGCAGGCTGTAGCTGCTTATCTGCAGGGAACATTAAAGACCAACGGTGCAGTGTGCCATGAGCATCAACATGCCGGTGAATGCGGTGAACACTAAAAACGCTGCGTGTGCAAATGATGTTATTCGTTCCTGTTTCAAAAATGATATAAAAAACCATATATAATATGGTTATCCCACTGCGTCAGACCTGTTTTAGGAATGGCGCAGTTTTTTGCGTTTAGTTAATAAAATGTCAGTTTCAGCAGATGAACTGATAATCCGGCTTGTTTCTAATCAGTAAAGCAGCAGCTATAAAAAATGCCCATACTTCAAAATGAAGTACAGGCATTTCTTTTCATTATTCAAATAAATTTCCGCGGATAATAGTCTGATCCCGTCTTGGGCCTACAGCTACAATTTTGATCGGTACGCCGGTCAGCTCTTCAATGCGTTCTACATAGCGTTTTGCGTTTTCAGGCAGCGCATCAAAGGTGGTGCAGCCTGTGGTATCGGTTTGCCAGCCAGGCAGTTCTTCGTAAACTGGTTTGCATTCTGCCAGTGTTTTCAGACTGGTTGGGAAATGCACAACTTTTTCACCGTTGCATTCATAATGAGTGCAAATTTTTACAGTTTCCAGTGTATCCAGCACGTCCAGTTTCATCAGTGCAAATTCGTTGATACCGCTTAAACGGATAGCATAGTTGATCATTACCATGTCAATCCAGCCGCAGCGGCGGGTTCTGCCTGTTACAGTGCCGAATTCATGGCCGATTTTCTGCAGCGCAGCACCGGTTTCATCAAATAATTCTGTTGGGAATGGACCTTCCCCCACACGGGTGGTGTAAGCTTTGATGATACCCAGCACATTTTTGATATTGGTAGGGCCAACGCCGGCGCCCACACAAGCATAGCTGGCAATTGGATTAGAACTGGTTACATAAGGATAAGTGCCGTGGTCAATATCCAGCAGTGTTCCCTGCGCACCTTCAAATACCACGTTTTCTTCTCTCTGCAGCGCTTCCGACACCAGCACAGAGGTATCATCCACATACTGACGCAGCTGATCTGCATAATCGCAGTATTGGGTATATACTTCATCAAAATCAAATGGCTGGCCGCCATACAATTTTACAATGATATTATTTTTGGCTTCCAGAACTGTTTTTAACCGTTCGGCAAATACTTCTTTGTCCATTAAGTCGGCAATACGGATTCCCACGCGGGCATATTTATCCATATAGCATGGGCCGATACCGTTTTTGGTAGTACCGATTTTGTTATTGCCTTTGGATTCTTCTTCTAATGTATCAATGGCAATGTGATAAGGCATAATCACATGAGCGCGCTGGCTGACTCTTAAATTGCTGGTGTCCACGCCTTTGCTCTGCAAATAAGCGATTTCACTGAGCATGACTTTTGGGTCTACCACTACGCCATTGCCGATGACACAGGTTTTACCCGGATACAGAATGCCGGAAGGGATCAAACGTAATTTAAACTCCTCGTCTCCTACAACAACAGTGTGACCGGCATTGTTGCCGCCCTGATACCGTACAATGGTAGTGGCCTGCTCTGCCAGATAATCTGTAATCTTTCCTTTTCCTTCGTCGCCCCATTGAGCGCCTAATAATACTAATCCTGCCATATTGACAACCCCTTCAATTATTTTGTATGTGATGCAATGTCACGGGCTACAACAATACCGGTGGCAGAGGCCTGCATCAAACCTCTGGTAATGCCGGCACCATCGCCGATGGCATACAGGTTTTTTACTTCTGTTGCAAAATGCTGGTCTACCTGCAGCTTGGAAGAATAGAATTTTACTTCTACCCCGTATAATAAGGTATCTTTACTGTAAAGCCCAGGTGCAATTTTGTCAAATGCACGTAATGCTTCCACAATGGAGGACAGATACCGTTCCGGCAATACATAGCTTAAATCGCCGGGCACAGCGCCTTTCATTGTGGGAATGGTAGATGATTTGGCTAAACGGCTTTCGGTCGTTCGGCGTCCTTTGAGCAAGTCGCCCAGACGCTGCACCATAATGCCGCCTCCCGTGAGCATGTTAGCCAGACGGGCAATATATTTACCGTATTCAATGGGCTGGTTGAATGGTTCTGTAAAGTGGGTGGATACCAGAATTGCAAAGTTGGTATTGTGGGTTTTTAACAAAGTATCGCCGTAGCTGTGACCGTTTACTACAGCCAGCCGGTCGTCATACAGCTCGCCGGATACCACACCGCCCGGATTCATACAAAAGGTCCGCACTTTATTTTCGTATGTGTCCGAATAATAAACCAGCTTGGCCTCGTATAAATCTCTGGTGAGATGATCCATCACACCGTTGGGAACCTCTACCCGAACCCCAATGTCTACTTCATTATTTACTGTTTTGATTGCTAATTTGTCAGTCTGCTCCTTCAGCCACTGAGCGCCGCCCCGTCCCGGCGCAGCCACTACATATTGGGCCAAAATCTGCATTTGCTGACCATTGCGATTTACCGTGGCGCCGATAACCTGCTGATCCTCCACCAATAAATCTTCCGCTTTTGTCAGCTCCCAAAAAGCGAAATTGGGATTTTTCTCTAACCGATGGTACATTTCCTGTAAAACCTGATAAGCGCGTTCTGTTCCCAGATGACGCACAGGACAAGGAACCAGGCGGATATGATTTTTGCGGGCTTCATAAGCGATATCCTCAATGCGCTGGCTGTTCAGGCCAAATACTTCTTCACTGGCGCCGCAGTCCAGATACCACTGGTCGGCATAATGAATCAGTTCCTGCGCTTGCTGCTCACTCATGTAATCGGTAATGCGGCCGCCCACCTCCGGAGAGAGGGACAGCTTGCCGTCCGAAAAAGCGCCGGCGCCGCTCCAGCCGGAGGTAATGCTGCAAACCTTGCATTTGCTGCAAAATCCCTGGGTGCGCTCCGGGCAAACCCGTTTTTCAATGCCACGTCCCATGTCGATAATCAGTATTTTCTGCTCCGGTTTTAGCTTGTGCAGCTCCAATGCGGTAAAAATGCCGGCAGGACCTGCGCCGATAATCAGAACATCAAACTTTTTTGATTCCATGGCAGTTCTCCCTTACACAAAAAAATTACTCAAAATAGACCAAAGCAAATCTATATTGAGCAACGGAAGTTTATTTATGAGTAAACATATTCCCTTACAATGCTATCAGGAATAAGAAAGAAAGTCAACAACTATTTATCAGTGTAGATTGAAATTCTTACAAAAGCAAACGTCTGCTGACAAAAATGAAAAGAGTATGAATAATTCTTTAAACAATCTCAAGAGAATTGTTATTCTTTTTTGCCCGAATTATCACATAATAATGATATGCTAACCGTATAGTACAGTAAGAAAATAGCATAAGACAGGAGTGTTGTAATTGTTTGATACTGCAATGAGTCAAATAGAGAAACAAAAAAGCAAGCCCAAACTGCCCGGCAGCAGTGAGGAGCAATTTTATAAAGATTGGCTGGAACTGCTGCGGCAGGCTGTGCAGATTGCCACGGCGCGGATTGCTGTTTTGCAGGATGGCATTATGGAGCGGCAGGGCCGTTGTCCGGTAGAGCATTGCAAATGGCGCATCAAGTCTGCCGCCAGTATGCAGGAAAAACTGCGCCGCAATCAACTGCCGCCCACTTTGGAGATGGCCCGCACCAAAGTTTATGACGGCGCCGGTGTGCGGGTGGTGTGTCCGTTTATCAATGATGTGTATTTGCTGGTGCAGGAATTACGGCAGGAGCCCCACCTTGAGGGTTTTTAAAGAAAAGGATTATATTCTGCATCCCAAAGAGAATGGCTACCGCAGTTATCATTTGATTATACAGGTAAATCTGCAGCAACAGCAGGTGCCGGTGGAGATACAGCTGCGCACCATTGCCATGGATTGCTGGGCCAGCTTGGAGCATCAGCTGCGGTATAAAAAGCATTTGCCGGAAAGTGCAGCGCTGTCTGCAGAGTTAAAACGCTGTGCCGACGAGATGGCCTCTACCGATTTAAGCATGCAGGCCATTCAGGAAATTCTGGATTTGCGCAGCGGCGCTTGCATGGAGGCATCGCTGCCGGACAAGGAGGTACTTTATGCGACTCTTAATCGCTGATGATGAGCAGGAGCTGGTGCGGGCCATTGCCGCCATTCTTCGCTTTTATGATTATCAGATAGACACCGCCAGCAACGGCCTTCAGGCATTGGAACTGCTGCAGCGGTACAGCTATGACGGCGCTGTTCTGGATATTATGATGCCGGGGCTGAGCGGCCTGCAGGTATTGGAGCAGATGCGGCAGCAGAATATTTTATTGCCGGTATTGCTGTTAACAGCCAAAACAGAAACAGAGGATAAAATTACCGGGCTTAATTACGGCGCCGACGATTACCTGGGCAAACCCTTTGCCATGGGCGAACTGGTGGCTCGAGTCAATGCCATGACCCGCCGCAAAAATCAATATGCGCCGTCATTGCTGAAAGTGGGTAATCTTACCTTAGAACGGGAGACATTTTCTTTGGCAGTGAACCATGCCGCAGTGCAGTTAAGCCCGCTGGAATATCAGATTATGGAATTGCTGATGCAGCGGCAGGATAAGACGGTATCCTTTGAGCAAATTTCCGAGCGGGTGGATTATCCTAAAACGGTACAAACTGCTGCCGAAAAAGAAGAATTGCTGCGCATGTATGTATCTTATCTAATAAAAAAGACAGAAATGCTTCTGGCAGACGTTGGCATACAGGTTGACCAAAACGGCTGTACCCTGGTGCGGCTCCATGGTTAAGCTGCTGCAGCGCAAATTCATCTTTGTAGCCATGGGCTCTTTGTTGGTGGTGCTGGTGATGGTGCTTGGCGGCATTAATCTGGTGCATGTCTATCAAAGTGAGCAGCGCAGCGACGGCATTTTGTGGATGCTGGCCAGCTACCAGGGTGAATTTCCTGAAGAAAAGAAAGCCAGAAAATTTCTTGAAAATTATGAATATAGAGAAGATACTCAATCGCAAACCAATGAGCAGCAGGAAGAAACAGCAAAGCAGCCAATGAATGACAGCCGATATGAAACTTATCAGAGTATGTGGTTTTTGCGGCAACTGCTGAATGCCGAGCCGCACATATCCCCCGAAACCAAGTTTTCCACCCGGTATTTTACTGTGAGTATTGATACAGCCAACACAATTACCGATGTTAATGTCAGCCATATTGCTGCCATTACTGAACAAAATGCCAAAGAATATGGGCAAATGGTGCTGGATGCAGAAAAAGACCATGGGTATCTGGAGCAGTATAAGTATTTGCAGACAGCCACAGAAACCGGCACCATGATTATTTTTTTGGACTGCACTACCCAGCTGGAAGCAGTGCAATCCTTTTTGTATCTGTCCTGCGGCATCGCTGCGCTGGTATTCGGCGTTGTATTTTTGCTGGTTGTATTTTTCTCCCGCAGAGCCATTGCTCCTATCGCCAGCAATATGGAAAAGCAGCGGCAGTTTATTACCGATGCAGGCCACGAATTAAAAACACCGCTGGCCATTATTGCTGCCAATACCGATGTGCTGGCTTTGTACAGCGGTGAAAATGAATGGACGGAGAGCATCCGCAATCAGGTAAATCGGCTGGATGTGCTGGTGCGGGATTTATTGTCGCTGGCCCGTATGGAGGAGCAGCGGTCGTTTACTGCCGCCAAACTGAATTTCAGTACGCTGGTGGAAGAAACAGCAGCTCCCTTTGCTGTTCTGGCTGTGCAAAAGCAGGTGGACTATCAGCTGCAGATTGAACCTGACCTGTGGCTGACCGGGGATATGAGCGGTTTGCAGCAGATGGTATCGGTGTTGGTGGATAATGCCGTTAAATATGTGCAGTTTGGCGGTGCGGTGCACATCATGCTCAAAAAGAAATCCCGTTATTTGCAGTTGGAGGTTTATAACAGCTGCGATATTAT
>USPE01000047.1 GCA_900556545.1 uncultured Peptococcaceae bacterium
AAAAAAGGCCTGACCCTGCCACCGTTTATCGTCGGAGGAGGTCAGGAAATGAACATGCGATCCGGTACTGAAAATATGCCTGGGATAGCCGGGTTCGGCAGAGCTGTCCAGATTTTCAGCGAAAATACCAGAGAACGGGCAGCGGCCATGTCCGCCGCCAGAAAGCGGCTCCTCCAGGACCTCATGTCCGGAGCAAAAGATATTTCCATAAACAGTCCGGATGGAGATGATGCCTGCCCTTCGGTGCTGAACATATCTTTTTTGGGAGTAAGGGGGGAAGTACTTCTCCATACTCTTGAACAGGACGGGATATTCGTTTCAACCGGGTCAGCATGTTCATCCAATAAAAAAGGACGCAGCCATGTGCTCAAAGCCATGGGCCTTTCCGACAAGGAAATCGAAGGTGCAGTCCGTTTCAGCTTCAGCGAGTTCAATACCGTGGAAGAAATGGACTATGTTGCGGAAAAGACAATACAGGCAGCAGAAAGATTCAGAAGATTAGGCAGGAGATAAGATGAACGAACAAAATATTCCGGTGGATTTGGTCACCATCACCGCCCAGCTGGACAAAGACGGCAATCTGGAAAAAGCCGGCGGCATCACCTATGTGGCCCAAATTGCCAATTCGTTGGGCAGTGCATCCAACATTGTCCATTACGCCAGCATTGTAAAAGAAAAAGCGGTACTGCGGGATTTAATCAGCATTGCCAGCAATATTTCCAACCGCAGCTATGATGACACGGAAGAGACAGAAAAAATTCTGGACGATGCAGAACGCATGGTGCTGGAAATTTCTCAAAAGCGAGCGCGTTCCGGGCTGACACCAATCTCAGAAGTCATTGATGATACTTTAAGTCAGCTGGAAATTTTATCACAAAAAAAAGAAGGTCTAACCGGACTAACCTCTGGCTTTATTGATTTAGACCGTATCACATCAGGCTGGCAAAAGTCGGATTTTATTATCTTGGCCGCCCGCCCTGCTATGGGGAAAACCGCTTTTGCATTGAACATGGCGCAGAACGCAGCCATCGCCACCCACGAACCAGTGGCAATTTTCAGTTTAGAAATGTCCAAAGAACAACTGGTAAATCGTATGGTTTCATCCATGGCAGAGATTGATCAGCAGACACTGCGTAATGGACGCATCTATGGTGACGACTGGGTACAGCTGGTAAATGCTATTGCGCCATTGGCAGAAGCGCCGGTTTATATTGATGACACGCCGGCAATCTCAGTACGCGAAGTGCGCGCTAAGGCACGCCGCTTAAAAACAGAACGCGGCTTATCGTTGGTTATTATCGACTATCTGCAGCTGATGGGCAGCACTGGCCGCATTGAAAGCCGTCAACAGGAAGTATCGCAAATCTCCCGCAGCTTAAAAGCGTTGGCCAGAGAGTTGGACATTCCTATTATCGCATTGTCCCAGTTAAGCCGTTCAGTAGAACAAGGACAAGAGAAAAAACCCAGTCTGAGTCATCTGCGTGAATCAGGCTCTTTGGAGCAGGACGCCGATATTGTTATGTTTATTTATCGCGATGAATATTATAACGAAGACTCGGAAAAAAAGGGACAGGCAGAAATCATCATCGCCAAGCATAGAAACGGTGCTACTGGCTCTGTGGATCTCAGCTTCCGTAAAGAGTTTACCAAGTTCGGCAATCTCAGCCGCATGCCGGGATAATAAGCTGCAAAGTAAGTGTATAATAAAAAAGTACTTCACACAGTTGTAATGTTTGGGTGCGACCTTTTACAAGGAACGCACCTATTTTGTGTAAAGTACTTTTGATATGGTTATACAATAAAGTATTAGTAAGAAATAGTATTTTATTTTTAGTTATGGATAGGAAAGCTATATTTTTAGCACCCTGCGCCTTTTGGCCCGATTTTGGCGTCAACAATCACATTTACGCAGCCTGGTTTGCCTGATGCAACCGCTCTCTGAATTGCAGGACGCAGTTCGTCAATATGGGTAACCAGTTCACCATAACCGCCAAAACCTTCCACAATTTTTTCATAATGAGTATTCTGCTCCAAATCCAGACCTACAAATTTTGTTTCATTAGGCGCTTTTCTTTGTTCAGATCGTTTTATCATGCCCCATAATCCATCATTAAAAATAATAGCTGTAATATTGATGCCGTACCGCATACAAGTGTCGAATTCAGGAATGCCGTAACCAAAGGCGCCATCGCCAGTAATCAATAATACTTTTTTCTCTGGATGAGCCAGTTTGGAAGCCATAGCATACCCCATACCTACACCGAGAGGGCCAAAGGCGTTTCCAGCAATACCCATTAATTGCCCTGGACCATACGCTGGTAAAAATGTATAAGACCAGGTGGCAGAATCTCCGCCGTCAATAACCACAATGGTATCTTTGTCAATTTCCTGCAGCAATTCTTGATAAAATGCTATCGGATTAATAGGGCAAGCCTTTGGGTCTGGACATAATTGTTCAAACATCTGCATAACCTTAGCATGAACCATAGCGGGCAATGCTGCCCATTGGGGATACTGCTTCTCCGGCGCAGCTTCTTTCAACTGCTTTAATACTGCCTTGGCATCACCAACTATGGCCAGATCAGCATCCCACTGATTGGTTACTTCAACAGGATCTATATCAATACGAATTATTTTTTGATGCTTCTGAATCATCTCCTGACTTAATGTATAGCCTGCTCTGGTGCCAATGATAATAATTAAATCGCTTTCCTGCAAAACAGGCCCTTTTGCTGCATAGCTGACATATAATGGACTGGTTTCATCAAAACAGCCTCTGCCAGCATTTCTTGTAAACACGGGAATACCTGTTTTGTTGGCAAACATGGTTAACTCATCCTGCGCCTGCGCCCACCATATGCCGCTGCCTGCAACAATCAATGGTTTTTGTGCAGCCTGTATCATTTCTACCGCTTTTTTGATATCTGTTTCCTCAGCCTTGGTACGACCTTTATAACGATAAGTTTCTGTAAAAGAAACTTGGTCAAAGTCTACCATAGAATCTGTAATATCGCGAGGAATTTCAATATATGCTGGTCCTGGTGTCCCATTAACAGCATAAGAAATTGCACGGGAAATATATTCTGGAACACGCAACGGCTCATACACAGTGCGGGCATATTTACTCATCAACTGGATAATAGAGGTTTGGTCAAAATCCTGCAATTCATTGCGGTCATACTCTGTCACACGGGCTTTGCCTCCCAGATAAAATACCGGATATCGTCCCATATATGCATTGGCAATGCCCGTTAATAAATTGGTAACACCTGGCCCCGCAGTACCAGTACACACCCCCAGTTCACCAGTAGCCAACGCCCACCCTTCTGCTGCATAAGCCGCTGACATTTCATCACGAGTTCCTATAAATTGAATCCCCAGCTTTTCAGCTTCTTCCATAGTAGGATAAATATGACCCCCTGGAAGCCCAAAAATATATTTTACACCTTCCTGTTTTAATACGTGCGCCACCAACGCACCTGTTTTTATTTCTTTTGTCATGGTCTAAACCCCCTTCAATAAAAAGACAACAACCATCCCTTAAAATACCACATTGGCCAGCAAAACACTGATTGGAATCATAATAATCAGACCAATAATAGAAAATGCCACTCCAGATTTGTAGGCTTCTTTTCGATCCACCCAGTCATGAGCGAATACCATAGCTGCTGCCGTAGATGCTGCCGGTGTTGCAAACGAAAAACTGATTGCAATAACCAATGCAGCTACTGTTGCCATAATATTGATTCCCATAGCTCCGCCAATGGCATAAATAATTGGTACTAAAGAGGAACCAACCACCATGTTATTGGCAAAGTTCGTAAGGATTCCTGCGATAATCATCACCATAAAGATAAAGATCATTGGCGAATGTCCCGATAAAATTGGTTGCAATGCTGTTATCAATGCAGCTTTTACGCCGGTTGCCTCGTGTGTAAATAATGTTGCAAAAGGAATGACAAATACAAAAATAATATAAATATCCCAGTTTACACCTTTGCCTGCTATGACAGAAAAGTTACCAATAAACGGCTTGCCATCTACATGAACCCAAAACATTGAGATCAGCAATAAAAATGTAATGCCAAGATTGCCGATTCCGCTAAGAAATACTTTCAGCGCATTTCCTTCCGGCAAAGCGCCCGGAATTAACATAAAGGCCATAAAAACAAATAAGTATATTGCCGCAACTTTTTGTTTTTTATTCAGTTTCAATTTTTCAGGATCATATTCCATTTGTAGATGATTTAATTTAGTCATATCGGGACGAACAATGAATTTACCAATTAAAATATATAAGATCAAACTCAAAATCGTTGCCGGAACGGCTAAGCATAAATATTGAAAAAAGTTCATGCTAATGCCAGTTACCGCACTGGCTACACCTAGTACCACCAAAGGAACCATATGATATGGCAGCATGATGCCGCCAAAAGAAGCTGCTATGCCAACCCCCATCATCATGTAAGTTACCCAAGGATCACCTTTTTTCAAGCCAAAACGTTCTGCAGTAGCAAGTACAATTCCCCAAAATACCAAAATAGCCGGCAACATATTAATTTGAGCGGCAATAAAACAACCAATCAATAATGCCGCGGTATAATTCCACGGATTGCCTGCTACAAATTTGCGACTTAAAATCCAGTTAGAAATAAAATCTACCAAACCAGCCTCTGTAATCACTGCGGTAAAAATACATACAAACACAATAAACACCACGGTGTCATTCCCAAAACTCACTTTAATATAATCTGCTACCGGCAGCATACCAGTGCTGGCTATCCCTACCCATGCCAACAAGGATGGCCAGAGAATCCCGCAGGTAGTCCAACCATATAATACACCGATAAAAATACCGATAAATTTCATTCCCAGCGATGTGATACCACTAATCGGCGGAAAAATCCGTCCAAATACGAACATAAAAAATAACATAACTGCCGCATGTACCCATATTATTTTACTTTTATCTTTCATGGTTATCCCTCCTTGCATCTTAGCGGCAATGCCGGTTCTACATGTACAAGGCCCAGAACCAGCACGCCTTCTTGATTGTCCGTTTTATTCGCTTCTATTGTGATACTGATTCCATAGTTTAAGCTGATCTAATAACTTATTGACACGCAATTCATTGGTCTTTTGCACTTCTTCCGGTGTATAAGTTTCAAATCCTTCACCTGTTTTTAAACCCAGCTTACCTTCTTTCACTTTATCAGTGATAATCGCTGGCACTTCTGTATCATTACATAAATCAGGATAAAGCAGATTGTACACATGAGCCACTGTATCCAAACCAATGAAGTCCATCGTTTCAAAGGAACCCTGCCATACTGATTTAAAACCAACAGAAGCAGGTAAGGCAATATTCATGTCTTCTGCCGAAATAATACCTTGGTTGACCAGATATAGTGCCTCTCGTGCGGATGCAGTCTGAATGCGATTAATCACAAAACCTTTTATAAATTTATTAATGACAACCACAGTCTTACCGCAATCTTCCAATATTTTTTTCAACCACATAATTTTTTGTGGATCAGCCGCATCATTTTTTACTACCTCAACAAGAGGTAAAATTGGTGGTGGATTATAGAAATGCGCCACACAAAAATTACCTGTACGAAAGTCTGGAAATATCTCCGGCAACGGCAACGACGATGTGTTGCTGGCAATCACGGCGTCCGGTTTACAATATTGATCTAGCTGTTCATAAATCTGTTTTTTCAAATCAAGCTTCTCCGGAACTGCCTCAATGATTAAGTCGGCATCTGCAACAGCTTCTTTTAAATCTGTACTGGTTGTCAAGTTACGCAAATAGTAATCCGGCTTTTCTGGTAAAATATCTTTATGATACATTTGCAATAAAACTTGCTCCACATTCTGTGTTCCTTTTTCCAATGCCTTTTGTGAAATATCCATTAATACAACCTCATAGCCACCCATCAAAAATACTTGGGCAATACCAGGGCCCATAACCCCTGCACCAATTACAGCTGTCTTCATATTGGACACCCCTTTCTGATAGTTTGATTTCATATAAAGACTTTATATTTCTTATCATTATTATAATCTCTATTTATCAGTAGTGTAAAATACCGAAAGCTATATACAGTTTATAGTTACTCCCTATAACAAAGACCATGCAGTGAGGTTGTTTGATAACTGATAACAGTTATCAAACAACCTCACTGCATGGTCTTTAGTAAATTATTATATCATTGGAACATTAGAATATTTTTCTTCTAGTAGCTCCACAAATTCTTCTAGTTCAGCAGAATAATGTTCATTTTTGGGAAAAATCCAACCAATCTTTTGTGTCCATACAAAATCCTGAATTTGAACTGCATGCAACTCGTTGCTTAGTTTATATGCACTTTTCCAAAAAGAACACTTAGGCATTGCGCATACTGCCTGAGAATTGGCTAGATATTTGACAATCCCATCGCTATCATCAATCTGGATGAACTCCATGTCTTTGTTGTATTGTAGCATCATATTTTTATTAAACGTATTTAAAATTTTTCGCCTTGTTACAAAAGGATATTGCAGTAAATCCTGCATTGTTGCCATCTTTTGCTCAAATAGAGGATTCTGCCTCCCAACAACAAAATACATCTGGTCATCAAATAATTTATAAAACTGTAAACTATATTTTTCAAAAACCTGCTGGAAATTCAATTCCTCAAGATTAGAAATCATAATAATACCCAAATCAATTTCTCTGTTAGCTAACATTTCCACAATATCATAACTGTTTTCTTCTTGCAAACGGGTAATCATTTCTGGATAACGCGCCTTCAATTCTAAAAATGCGTCCATCACAATTGTTTGAAAAATATAAGGCACTGTAGCAATAGAAAGATAGCCTTTTCGTATATGATTTTGAAAATCACCCATCTGCTCAATATTTTTAACAGCCCGCATGGCGTCCTGGCTATACTTTAAGACCAAAGAGCCTCGCTGGGTAAATGCAACTCCTTTGTTGCTTCGCTCAATAATATCAAAACCCAATTCTTCTTCCAACTCTTTAATGGCTGTGCTTAAAGAAGGCTGACTGATGAATAATTTCTGTGCTGTCTTTGAAATGGTCCCATATTTATTAAGCTCCACTAAAAATTTCAGTTGATTTAATCGCATGACATCCTCCTTATTGGTAATAAAATACATAATCTCTCTCATACTATCAATCTAAGCGATGTTCAAAATCAAATCCATTTTTTATCACCACATTGTAATATTTGTCTTTAAATATTTTATCTAACAACCATCATTCTACCCACATCATCTCAATTTGGCTCAATATTTGTTGATTTTATTATATCATATGAAATCACAAATAAATTGCATTGCTATTGTAATTTTGTAATTACAGAAAATATTTGTAAATTATATATTTTTACGAACCATTTCATATACCACACAATAAAAAAATCTTTTACGTTGCAACCTATTATTTACCGTCATAGTTTTTTTCATTCATAAATTAGTAATGCCACATAACAGGCTTACGCAATACCAGTTTTTCCAGCTTGTCCATTCTATGATGAAGCGAGCCAAATTCCTGCCCTAACAATATATGGGTATGCTCTAGCTTTTGCCGAAAGCCAATCTGACTTTCCACCATGGTACGCAGCAATAACTCCATCTCGGTTTTTGGCTCTGCTGCATTATCCGCAGCAGTTTCAGAAAATCGTGCAACGCTGTTGTGCAGGCCGGTCACTTCATCGTTTAAGGCAGCTATATCATGCCGCAGTTCCTGCAGCTCTGCCAGCAATACTGTAATACATGTTTCTAAATCCATTTTACTTCTCCCCTTTTTTTCGCATGGCAACGCACCTGAATTTGGTATGTATGCTGCATATGGGGGTGCATATAAACTAACTTTGTTTCTACAATATTTCGACAAATTTATACAAGTAACGTGCTTTTACTCATTATAAAGGATTCTGTATAGCAAGTCCAGCCATATTTTGGTACAAAAATTTAATTTTATCAAGTTATCTCACAAGAAATTATACTTTTCAATCAAACATAAAAAATACTATATCTAGCCATTATGCGATGGAACAAACACTGTATAACCGCTTTTTCATGTCTGCAAGAAATTTTAGTTTTATACAAAAAAGACTGCCCTCCTTTATTTGCTTTATAAGCAGAATAATGAGAACAGTCTCTGTATTTTTTACAAACCCGCTTGTAATAATAACAATTATACCTATTACTACAGACGTTACCGTAAATATTATCTTAATTCACTTAAAAAATTAATCTTTTTTTACAAATGCAGCTTTCCCCTGTTTACAAATCGGGCATACAAAATCATCAGGCATGTCACCGTGATGTACATGTCCGCATACTGTACACTGCCAGGTTCCTTCATTTCGTACTGCTTCTTCCTGCAACTTCACAAATACAGCCGCTGGCTGTTTGCAAACAGGACATTGATAATCATTGCTGATTGGACCTTCATGAATATATCCGCAAACAGAGCAACGCCATCTTTCTCCGGTTCCTGCTGTTGGCGCTGCATTTTTTCTGGTTTTTACATCGCTATGATAATACGCATATGTCATCGGTTCTTCCGCCGACAATACCTGCGCATCAACAAGTTCACACAAAAACAATGTATGAGTTCCACAATCCATAGTGTTTACTACTTTCGCAGAAAGCACACCGCTGGTATGCGCAGCCAGATAAGGTACCTGCTGCTGGTCTGTCGCCAATGCTTGTCCGCTTGTGGCAAATTTATCAGCTGTACGACTGCTCTGAAATCCAAAGTTGGCAATCAAATCCATATCTGCTGTTTTGGACAGAATAGATACTGTTAATTTACCACTTTTCTGAATCATTTCGTTGGTATAATTATTTTTGTTTAATCCTACCGCAATTTGAGCTGGATCGCTGGTAATCTGCATCACCGTATTGGCTGTGCAGCCTGCGGTAGCACCGTCCAATTCTGTGCCGATTACATATAATCCATATCCTAATTTAAAAAGTGCTGTTGTGTCCATTTTGAGTCAACCTCCTGCAATGTATGCTGTATATTGGTAATTACCTATATCATACCCCATTAAAGCACATTGAAAACATATCGGACAGGATAGCTGTCTGCATATACTTTTAGTTGCCGTACCCAAGAATCCAATTCTGCAAAGCTAACTGTTACAGCCACTCTCGTTTCCTGATTGTCTTCATCAGGACAACGGAAATCCAAATGCAAATGAAATTCTAGTGTAATGGTGTGAGATGTGCGCTCTGTAACACAAACATATAAACTCGGTTCCTCAAAATCAAAGTAACGATTGGGAGCTAAATTTCCACTCAGCGCCTGCAGCCAATCAATAAAACAATCCAGTTCATTGGAAAGAATGACCGGCGCTTTTGCCTGCCACTGTACTTCTGGTGTTACAACACTTAAAGCCACCATCAACCAATTGGCTTCAAAATAATTATTGGTAGCCTCTGCGTGCTGATATCCTTCTATGACGAATTCTATCTGGCTTTCACCTGTTTGTCCAATATACATGGCACAACACCCCTCTATCACAAATTTAACGACAAATTATATTATTGCCTTAAATCAAGCCATTGTCAATGATTTTCTCATCCCTTGTGCACAAATCAGTTTGCAGCATTATTGTTTCTATCTTCTGCAGCACCTGCAGTCTCTGTATCATTCTTTTCATGCTCTCCCCCATCTGCTTTCCATGACAGCACAAACATGGTAGCCAAAATTAAGAAAGAACCAATCCAGTCCATAGAATTGAACACCAAGCCCAAACCTACTACAGAAAAAAATGCGGAGGCCAACGGTTCAATACAGGCAAATAGGCTGGCGTAGGTGGCGCCAATCATGGTAACACTAACCAAATATGCATAAAAGGAACCAAAAGTTGCAAACAAAACAATAAATGCCACCATCAAGAAAGCGGTAAAATCCATCTCTCCGGTAAATTTCCAAAATGGATGATAAAAATTAAGGGCAATCCCGCCCAACAGCATAGACCACCCCCCCACTACCGGCGAGCCCCACCGCAGCTGTAAACCACCGGGATATACAGTATAAAAGGCCATCGCTACTGCTGAAGACAATCCCCAGATAAGCGCTGATGTTGTAATATTCAATGTGCTGGGGTCCCCATGGGTTACCAGCAGAAATGTACCAGCCAGCGCCATTACAATTGCCGCCGCTTCTCTCTTTACCGGCAGCTTTCGGTTTTGCAGCGCGGTAAACAGTACAATCAATACCGGAAACAAATACTGCAAGATAGTAGCAGTGGGCGCATTGGATTTTGCAATGGATACAAAATAGGTCAGCTGCACTGCCATCATGCCAAAAATAGCAAAAATCAATAGCTTTACCGTTTCCTTTTTATCGTGAAAAATAGCCATGGTCTTTTCACGGCTCCATGCCAGACTGATTCCTAACATCAAACAACCGGAAATCAACAGCCGCACCGTTACTAACCACTCTGCACTCATCCCCCGCTGTTGAAATAAATATTGTCCAAATACACCGGATAACCCCCATAACACACCGGGAATTAAGGCCATCAGGGCTCCAATTATAAAGCTTTTGCGATTCATTTTTATTTCTCCTATCTGCTTTTGCTGCTGTTATAAAAAATAATTGCTTATAAACTATATTATGCTGCAAAAAGAAGCTGGCGTAAAGAACATTTATCCTGAATTATTCATGAAGATATATCTCTCATCATATAATTCGATTTTTGATTTTCGAACCATCAAGCATGTCATGTAAATGCAGTTTCTCTGCAAA
>USPE01000048.1 GCA_900556545.1 uncultured Peptococcaceae bacterium
CATTGTTTGGCCGCCGCCTCCTGCTTTATCATTGCAAGCCCGATACTGCTGTGATTTTCATGTGCCAGTTGTATTAATGTTTCAACAGAACCAATAACCATTTTATTTCCCCCACTTCAAGTATATGAAACAACCTAGAAAGGTTTGATAAATTTTACCTGCAAAACCGGATCCAATGCAGCAATTTTTTCAATGGCTTCTGCCGGAACCTCCTGATCCGTTTCCAGCACCATATAAGCCACCGTATGTTTTTCCTGCCGGAAAACCTTCATCGTCGCAATATTAACCTGATACGCCATCAATACCCCTGTAATACAATGAATCACACCGGGCTGATCCAGATGGGTATCAATAATGGTTGGATACATCCCTTCTATTTCCACCGGAAAACCGTCTAATTCGGTAATCAGCACCTTGCCGCCGCCTACAGAGCAGCCAACCACCGTTTTGGTTTCGCCCGATGCTGTTGTCATCACAAACTTAGCAGTATTGGCATGATACCCATCGCCCAAATCAGCAGGCACAAACTGATAGCGCAGACCTGCCTCATCAGCCAGCCGATAAGAATCCCGAATCCGCACATCATCGGTTTCCATACCTAACATGCCGCCCAGCAAAGCCAAATCCGTTCCATGCCCTTTATAGGTTTTGGCAAAAGAACCATGCAGCAGAATTTCTACCTGCTGCGGCATTTCCCCGGCAATTGCCCGGGCAAAACGGCCCAGCCGCACAGCTCCTGCTGTATGCGAACTGGATGGGCCAACCATTACCGGCCCAATAATGTCAAAACAACTGTATTCACTCATATTCCAGCCTCCCCCAATCAACCCTTGATACAGTCTTTGTTCGGTGTTTTTATTGTACTATTCTTGCCCTGGTTACGCAAACAAAAAACACCAAAATGCCTGTTGAATAAAAATATTTATCAAAGCCGCTCCGGCAAGCCTTTGTTAATAACCGACAATCATGCTAGGAATTTTTTATATATTCATAAAGATTCCTTGTAATTGATTAACACATATATTATAATGAAAGGAAATTTTTGTAACATAGCTGTTTAAATCATTTCAAAGAAACCATGAGGGTCTATCAAATATGCTCAGAAACCTGTTAAAAAATCTGTTTGCTGCACAAAACACTGCCTCCAAAAACAAAAAAAATTGGATCATCCTAGTCATTCTCTGCGTTCTGGTCGCCATTGGCTTAATCCTGTTTGTTCGGCAATACCAAAAGTTAGGAGACACAATCGAAAATGAACGCTTTACCTATGTTTCCGAAATAAAAAATCAGCTGGTCAATAACATTAAAATGAAAAAAAATGTGCAGACTGCAGCACTGTCTGTTTATATAAGCGGAATTGAATCTCTGAACATAACCAGTTTTTCTGCCCTGCCCCGGTTAAACGCAAACTCCGGCAGCGAAACAGACACCTTCTTTTTTCTGGACGAACAGGGCGTTTTTTATACGCAGGACGGAAAAACAGTTTCTCTTTCCGGCACCAACCTTGCCCAACGCCTGATTCTGGAACAAGAGACCGTATTTGATTATACCCAGGTTAATAACGCGCAGGAATATTGGATTTACGGAGAACCGGTTCAGGGAATTATGCTGGACGGCATTTCCATCCGCGCCATTATCAACGCACAAGATTTAGAGCTGTTTTCTTCGCAAATGGACAGCAATCTGTTGGAAAGTAACTGCCAGACCTATATTATTTCCCAAGACGGCACCATTTTAATTTATCCGGAAAGAGAAAATGACATGGGCTACAATCTGTTTCAGTCTCTGGTAGGGCTGGGTGCCTCGGCCCAGTCCATTCAGGAAATACAGGAACAAATACGCCAGGGCAACAGCAGCCAAAGCTTTTTAAACTATCAGGACAATAAATGGATTCTGTCCTACAGCGGCAATATCTTCGACAACTGGGTGGTAGTGGTGCTCATGCCGGTTACCATTACTGCCTCCGATACTTACCATATGATGCGGCTGACCCTGTATGCCCTGAGTTTGCTGGTTGCCAGCATTTTAGGCACATTGTGTTTCGGCGTGCTGCTGTTTTACCAACGGGAACGGACCGTACAGAAAGAAAAAATGGACTTGGTGGTTATGCAGCGCAGTGCTCAGGTAAAAAATGAATTTCTGTCTAAAATGAGCCATGATATCCGCACGCCGCTGAACGCTATCATCGGCCTGTTAAAAATTGTGGAGCGGGACAGCAAAGACCAGCCCCAGATACAAACCAATCTGGAAAAAATTGAACAATCGGCCAAATATCTGCTGGCAGTACTCAATGATATTTTAGATATGTCTAAAATTGAAAGCGGAAAAATGACGCTTTACAATGCCCCGTTCAATTTACCGGAGCTGTTTCAAAACTTAGAAACCATGAACCGCGCCCAGGCTGAACAAAAAGGCATCCAGTTCCAAACCTGTTTAGATGGTGTCTATGCGCAAACCTATCTGGGCGATCAGCTGCGTTTGAATCAAATTCTGATGAATCTGTTGTCCAACGCCATTAAATTTACCAACCAAAACGGCATTGTTCGGTTTTCTCTGCACGTATCACCGGGGAAACAAGGGCAAGATCACCTTTGCTTTGTAATAGAAGATACCGGTATCGGCATGTCAGAGGAACACGTAGCCAATCTGTATCAGCCTTTTGAGCAGGAAGATGCCAGCACTTCCTTAAACTACGCCGGCAGCGGACTGGGGCTTTCCATTGTAAAAAGTTTAGTAGAACTAATGAACGGAACCATTCATGTCACCAGTACCAAAGGAACAGGGAGCCGCTTTGAAGTCAGCCTGTACCTGACACAGGCAAACTCTGCACCGGAGCATTCCTCCCATGTTCAAAATACGTCAAAATGTTCATTATCCGGCCGAAAGCTGCTGTTGGCAGAAGACAACGAACTGAACCGCATGATTGCCAAAGAACTCATTTCCAGCCATTGTGAAATGATAGTGGACGAAGCAGAGAACGGCGCCCAGGCGATCGAACGTTTTGCCGCCAGCGCCCCGGACGAATATGCCGCCATCCTGATGGACGTGCGGATGCCAATAATCGATGGATTGGAAGCCACCAAAGCCATCCGCGCCTTAAACCATCCGCGGGCAAAAACGGTTCCAATCCTTGCCATGTCCGCCAACGCCTTTCAGGAAGACATGGAACGCTCTGTTCAGTCCGGTATGAATGTTCATTTATCCAAACCGCTGGACATCGACTTGGTAAAAACACAGCTGCAAATTTATATACAGAAGGAAAACATGCCATGAAGCAATTACACCAACGAACATTAATCACCCTGCTATGTCTTGTTCTGAGCACCGGCTTGTTGGCCGGATGCGCCCGGCAGACCGATGCCCTGCCCCCCGGCGGAATGGAGCATGAGGTGCTTACCTTAAAGCCGATTCCTGCGGATAAAATGATGATTACCTTACAGGGCGTGGACGGCGTGGATTTAAACCAGATGGAACGGGAAATCGAAGCACACTTCCCTGATGTGGATATTGTACAGGTTCTCTATACCTGGCTGAAAAATGATTTAGAGCATAACTCCGGTCAGGATATTGTCCTAAATCAGGATTTAAGTTGGCTTGCAGAGCACAGCGACAATCTTGTGAATTTAACCACAGAAAGCTACCTGCAGAACTATTCCCTTTCGTCCCTTTCCAACTGCGCAATAAATGGGAGCGTCTATGTACTGCCGGGACCCGCCCATGTTTACGGTATTGTTTACAACCAAGATATGTTTCAGGCGAACGGCTGGGAAATCCCCAAAAATTTGGATGAATTTATTCAGCTTTGCCAGACAATCGAATCCACAGGCATCCGCGCCTTTCAGCCGGCGCTCTATTATAAAGATGCCATGCGGCAGTTTTTAGCGGGTTTTACCTACCAACCGGCATTTTACGGCCTGGAAAACAGCATGTGGTTTTCCGACTATCATCAGGGAACGGCTACCATGGCCAACCATCTTGAGCCGGCCCTGGACAATCTGAAACAATTGAGCGATGCCGGTATTATACGGACAAGCGATTTTAAAACGACACCGGCAGGCCGCAGTGCTATGATGTATCAAAAACGAAATTGCGCTATGATTATAGAATCACAAAATGCAGAGGTATATGCCCGTGAATGGAATTTGGCAGATCAACCTGTCAACGTAGGTATGATGCCCTTTTTCAGCGGAAACGAACCTAACAGTGACTTCTTATTTACCATCCCCCAATATTACATGGGAATCAATTCCAAATTGGAGCAGCCGGGCAATGAGGAAAAATTACAGCGGGTAAAAGAAATTTTGGGATGGTTATCGACAGTAGAAGGACAAACGGCCATTATGGATTCGGAAGCCCTCGCTATCAGTCATGTAAGAGGCGTTCCCTGGAAGAACACATCTTTCTTTCAGGCAGCCCAGGCAACCATTGCAGAAGGAAGACTGATCCCCCAGCCCATGCTGTCCCAAAGCTTTGCCATGTCGGTAGAATCTTCACTGCAGGAAACACTCCCCCTGTTTATGGAAGGCACATTAGCGGCTCAGGATGTAACCAGAACCATGGATCAGGCCCATGATAAGGAACAGCAGCACATATCCAACTATCAGCAGATTGGGCATGCAGAAGAAGATTTCACTGTTTTACAGCTGGCTCAGCTGATGGCTGATATCTTTCGGGAGCGGGCAAATGCCCAGATCGGCCTTTGTCAGGCCAATACACGGCAACGGGGTGTCGGAATAAAATTGTATCAGGGCGAATTGTACTACAACTATCGCGACACCGCTTTGGATTGGCGTCTTGAGCAAGGCTTTCTCCCCGGAAATGCTGGCGAAAACAGTCAAAAACTGATGCGTGTACAAATGACAGGGCAAGCACTGCTGGATTTGCTGAATTCCACCACAGAGGATAAACCGGCTTATTGGGTAGCGTCCGGCATGAAGATTGTATTTGCACCTTGGGCAGGCGACGGCAACCGCATTATCAGTGCTACGCTTGCAAACGGCGAACCCCTTCAACCTGAAGCAATCTATACCGTAGCCCTTTGGAACGGCGCAGCAGACGAAAAATATATTTTAAAAACCGAAACCTATTTTGAAGACAGTATTACAGATCTTTTCAAAGAACGGGTGGCACAAACAGGCAGCATCAAACCGGAATGGGATGAAGATTTTATTCTGGACTGGAGTATTGTAAAAACACAGCCGGAAAACAACGCATCATAATCAATCATACATTACCACAGGGCAGAAAGCAGGAATTTGTCCAGCTTCTGCCCTGTGCTTTACCCCAAACTGTTTTCTCCAAATGCATTGCCATGCACCATCAACATAACTGTATTTTTATCACAGCATCCCCGCAGAACAGTGTAATCAAAAAGTATCAAAAAAAGACAACTCGTGAATATTTATTCAATATTCGCAGTTCAAAAATAACATTGATCTCAGCACAAAAAATAGGTGTAGTCTGAAGACGACAGGTAATTTTGGAGTTGACTCGTCGGGAATATCAACAGGCGACCAATGTCAATTGCATAATGCTATAGTCAGTCTAAAATCCCTTTGCAGAGCTGATTGCAGCATATCAGGAAAAAGGTGCAGCTTGAAGAATACACACCTTTTTTTGTCCGTTGTGCAGCCCAATAATGAGAGTATCATTGAGAGTGATAGCACAGGAAATGGATACAGGGAAAGGGTGCTATTTTGCCGTAATAAGGAGTGAAGTTGGAGGGGGTATGAGGAAACTGTTTTAGGCTGTTAAAACGCCATATAAAGCCTTATACAAGGATATTGGGAATAGGTGTAGTTTGCAGGCTACACCTATTTTTTGTGCAGCAGAAGATTGGCTTATGGCTGGTGAAGGCATACTGCCAAAGAGCGGACAGAACAGGAATTACTGTGATTTGCAGGATAGAAAGCAGTTTAAGAAAAACAAACAGAAAAAAGCAGATTGCCTGTCCTGGTTTTTCAGAACAGTGCAGTCACTATTTTCATTCTACAAACGCTTATATATAATATATACTACTGTAAAAACATAAAACATGCTAAAACCTTAAAACATACAAACACTAAAAAAACATTACAACCGTAAAACAAAAAAACAAATAAAAAACACCCATAAACATAAAAAACATGGAAAACAAGAAAAACGGCAGTGCGATTAAAAAATAAAAATTTAAAAAGCTAGTCAGTAAAAAGCTGTCAGGCCCATTGGCTGAAAGGGCAAAAGTGAAGCTGCGGTACAAAAAAAGCAACACATCGCAAAAGAAAAAACAAAGTAAACCTGTTGATACAATGACAGTAAAGCCTGTAATAGACAGCATTACAGACGTTTTTGATAAAGAAGTTTTATCTGTTTTGTAAAGAAATCTGCCGATTTGCCTATGTACTACTGGCAGTGTTATCCACCTGAGAATCGTTACAATTTGTTTTAAGAGCAGAAATACCGCTCTCTGGTATCAGTGTTCCATCTGGGAGAAAACCATAGCTTAAAAACAAAAATACAGCTTCTCAGCAATTTTGCTGCACACGCTTGATTTAGTTTGATTTAAAAGCTGGAGCAAAAACTAAAATTGACAGGGTGTCAGTAGGTAAAAAACAATGCGAGATATAAATAAATATACATATATGCGAATATATTGTACACCTGCACTGCAAGCTATTCTTGGTCGACAAGTTAAAAAAACATGCTATCTTTTTAATAGGTAACGAAGTATAATGAAGCTGGTGGTAAATTTGAATTTGGAGGAATAAAGAAACGATGAAAAAAGTGCTTATAATATCAAGTAGCCCCAGAAAGAATGGTAATTCGCAAGCATTGTGTGTTCAATTTGCAGCGGGTGCGGAAGAGGCCGGCAACCAAGTGCATTTTATGGAAACTATTTATAAAAATATCTAAAAAACACAAACTATCAACGCTATAGTTTGTGTTTTTTTGGATAAAAGACGATACTGTAAATTTTGTTTGCGGCAAACAATATATTTTGTCAAAGGGGCTTGTATTGTCTTAAAAAAATGCATAAAATAATACCAGCTGTTTTTATTGTGCTGAGCGTAGAGAATAGATAGAAGGAACTACTATAGCAAATTTTTAATTTTGTTTTGCTGTGTTATTATTTTACATAGAAAGAAGGAACGAAATGGAATCCATACAGCAGATTCACCGTAAAAGGTGGCTCATTTTTTTTGCCGTTGTACTGACAACCTTTATTAACTGTGTAGACGGCAGCAGTGTTAATGTGGCGCTGCCCAGTATGGCCGATGAGTTGGGTGTTACCATGGCCGGTATCGAATGGGTGGTAACTGCGTATACGTTAGTGATTATCTGTTTGATTTTAGTGTTTGGCAAGCTGGGCGATACAATAGGAAAGGATAAAATCTTTAAGGCCGGAATTTTGGTCTTTTTGGCTGGTTCGACAGTTTGTTTCTTATCCGGCAGTTATGCCATGCTGCTCACAGGCCGTATTATTGAAGGAATTGGTTCCGCTGCAACCATGGCTAACAGCCAGGGGATCATTGTACAGAGCTTTCCTGTTCACGAACGGGGAAAAGCGTTGGGTATTTCCGGCAGCAGTGTGGCGTTAGGTTCTATGGTGGGACCATCTATTGGTGGATTTATTGTATCTTATTTTAACTGGAACGCAATTTTTGCGTTAAATATCCCCATTGCGTTGCTGTGCTTTATATTAAGTTGCAAATTTCTGCCGGATATGTCCAGCGGAAAGCAGGAGAAAGCCGATATTGGCGGTGTGCTGTTGTTTATGGTGATGATTCTCTGTGTGTATGGCGGAGTCAAGCTGCTGCAGGCCGGAGCCAGCTATTATCTGTATTGCTTGCTGATTGTGCTTGCTGCCATTGCGGTGGGTTTTGTATTTGTGCGTTGGGAACGGCGGCATAGCAATGCCATGCTCAATCTGCATCTATTTGAAAATAAATTGTTTGCAGTCAGTATTTTTTGTGCTTTTTTATCCTTCTTTGCCATTGCAGGGCACAATTTTATCCAGCCCTTCTATTTGCAGAAGGTGCAGATGCTGGATGCGGCCCATACCGGATTGCTGATGATGGCTTATTCTCTGACCATGTGTATCGTTGCGCCATTTAGCGGGCAGCTGTCTGACAAGATTGGTTCGGAGTTTTTATGTTTTGTAGGTTTATGTATTATTACAGCGGCGTTATTAGTGCTGTCTACATTAGGTGTAGATACTTCGCTGGTGGTATTTTTAATAGGTTCTATTACCATGTCCATTGGGATGGCCATGTTTCAGTCGCCCAATACATCGCTGATTATGTCAACAGTAGGCAGAGAAAATACCGGCATTGCAGGCAGTATCAATGGCTTAGCCCGTAATCTCGGTATGGTATTTGGTATTTCTTTATCTACGGTTCTTTTGTATAATATAATGAGCGGGCAGTTGGGCTATACAGTTATGAGTTATGTAGATGGACAGGAACTTGTTTTTGTCACTGCCATGCAGTGGGTATATCGTTTTATGGCCTTGATTAGTGCAATTGGCGCAATCTTGACAGGTCTGCGCTGGAAAAATCGAAAGGAGCAGGAACATGGATTGGATTGAAATAAAAATGGAAGTACAAGACAGAGAAGCGGTGGATGGCATTTCTAATATGCTGGCAGAAATGGGGACAGGCGGTGTTATGATTGAGGATCCGCAGGCCATTGCTGATTATGCCGAAAGCGGACAGTGGGATGCCCACGAATTTAGTGATGAATTGCTGCATAGAAAAGAAATTTATATTAAATCTTATCTGCCGCAGGATGAAAATCTGATGAATCGGATTGAGCAGATTATCATTGAGCTGAACGAAATTGAAATTCGGATGCAGATGGGCCCTACCCGTGTTACTTATAAGCCTGTACAAGAGGAAGATTGGGCCAATGCCTGGAAAGTATATTTTAAGCCGGAGCGTATCGGCAAAAAGACTGTGATTAAACCAACTTGGGAAGCCTATGAAAAGCAGGAAGGGGATTTGGTGATTGAAATTGATCCCGGAATGGCTTTTGGCACTGGTAATCATGCGACTACGGCGCTTTGTCTGCAGATGTTGGAGGAATATGTGCAGCCGGGCATGGATGTGATAGATGTTGGCACAGGCAGCGGTATTCTGGCAGTGCAGGCGGGGGTGTTAGGCGCCGGCAGTGTACAGGCAATGGATTTTGATACGGTGGCGGTATCAGCTGCAACAGAGAATGTAGCTCTCAACCATTTGGAGAAGACTGTATCTGTATGCCAGAGTGATTTGCTGGCGCAGGCGCAGGGAAAAGCGGATTTAATTGTGGCTAATATTATTGCAGATATTATTATTCGTTTAACGCCGACAGCAAAAGAATATCTAAAAGGGCCAAAGTTGTTTATTTCTTCCGGTATTATTGATACCCGCAAGGATGATGTGCTGGCAGCTTTGCAGCAAAATGGTTTTGCTATTGTTGAAGTGCGGGAAGATAAAGGCTGGGTGGCAATTGCTGCTCGTTACCAAGGGTAAGCGGATATGAGAAGATTTTTTGTAGCGCCGGAAGCGGTGCAGGGAAACACAGTATTGTTTGATGGTGAATTGGCGCACCATATGGGTAAGGTGCTGCGTTTGTCGGCCGGGGAGCAGGTAACAGTATGTGTTGGTGACGGAAATGCTTATCTTGTAGAGCTGGATCAATTCAGCCGGGAATGTGTTAGTGGCGTCATTCTGGAACAGTTGGATCACCAGACAGAAACTGATGTGGAACTTATTTTATATCAGGGGATGCCCAAGGGGGACAAATTGGAGCTGATTATTCAGAAATGTACCGAATTGGGCGTCAGTGCTGTTGTACCGGTGGAAACAGCCCGCTCGATTGTACATCTGGACAGTAATAAAGCGGCAAAAAAAATAGAACGGTGGCAGAAAATTGCCCAGGAAGCCAGTCAGCAATCTAAGCGGATTCAGGTGCCGAAAATTGGCCCTTATTTGCAATGGAAACAGTTTTTACAGCAAATACAGCGGGAGGATGCGCTAACCATCGTCTTTTGGGAAGATGAGCAGACACAGGGGCTAAAAGCGCTGCTGCGCAATCAAACTGAAAAGCCCAAGTGTATTCAATTGATTGTTGGTCCGGAAGGTGGTTTGGCCGAAGAAGAAGTAGAACAGCTGCGGCAATTGGGCGTGGTGAGCGCCAGTCTGGGCAAACGTATCCTGCGTACCGAAACAGCCGGAATGGCAGGAGTTAGCATGGTATTATATGAGTATGATGAATTAGGGTAAAAGAAAAAAGAACCATCAACTTTTTGAACTGTTCTTTAAAGGTTAGAGTGAAATCTAACAATTGAAGGATGATTCATTTTTGGTTGATGGTTCTTTCTTTATCTCAGCAACAGAATGAATCCGTAAATCAGCATAATGGCATACACGATATTTTTCAGCCTTTGCGGATTCATATGGTTGAGCAGCTTATTGCCCAGGTAAATTCCTGGTGGGATGGCCAGCAGGCCGATGGCAGAATAATGAACTGCTTCCGGCGTAACCAGACCGTTTATATAACGAATGCCCAACAAAAATACTTCTGTAACAGCAAACCACGCTTGCACGCTGGCGGTATACCGGCGCACATCATTGCTGACAGTGAGCAGATACAGCACAATCGGCCGCCTCCACGATGTACTCCGGTTCCAGCGCCAGCAGAGCATCTACGTCCGCGCAGGCCGCACAACCCACGCTTGCCGCCGTCTTCTCTGCCGAAGCGAAGGTGCGGCTGGTGACGCCCACCAGCTCGTAGTCTTCCAGCAGGCCCTTCT
>USPE01000049.1 GCA_900556545.1 uncultured Peptococcaceae bacterium
GGCAAAGAAATGTCCAGAGCAGCGTGTGGACGCTGCAACAGATATTGCCCGACAGACTACCATTTGACTCTGTTTATAATCACCTTTCCCCAAATCACCCAGAAGGCAATCGTTAGGATACAAAGAAAAATATCATTAAAAAATGAAATAAACTGCCCAACAGCACAAAAATATGAAACAGCTCATGAAATCCAAACTGCGCAGAAATATTAGGCTTTTTCAGCATATAAATAACGCCGCCGACTGTATAGCTGATTCCGCCGGCAGCCAGCAAAAATACTGCAGCACCGCTCATAGACTGGAAAATGGAAAGATCAAACAAAATTGCCCAACCCATGGCAATGTACAGTGCCGTTTGCAGCCAACGGGGCGCAGAAAACCAGCACAGTTTAATAATAATGCCGATGCAGGCGCAGGCCCAGATTGCAATGGTAAAAATTTCGCTTTCCAAAGCAGGCAAATACTTCAGCAAAATAGGCGTATAGGTTCCTGCAATCAACACATAAATCATGGCATGATCCAGCTTGCGCAATATCATTAACTTTTTGCCGGAGCCATTAAAAAAATGATAAATGGAACTGGCCGAATATAAAGCGACCAAAGAACAACCAAACAAAATAACCCCCACTAACACTTTCACAGACCAAGCCGGAAAAATCAGTGTCTTACAAACCAACAATACGGTGGCAATTGCAAAAAATACTGCGCCGATCATATGGGTAAAACTGCTGATGGGATCTCTGGCTTTCATCCAATATTGAGACATGTTATCTCCTCCGTTCTTCTTTCGTTCTTTATCTAGTTTTTAATACTAGATTATATAATTTATAGTAACACTATTCATTTCAAAATACAAGTGCTATCTCTTATTTTACCAAAAAAAGAAACAGATTATCACTTTCATTGCTGCTTATTTTTTATGCAGACCACTGATACCAATCACCATTACTCCATAAATTCTAAAAATACCAGATTACCCAGAACACGGCCTTCTTCTGTCAGCATGATTCGGTCTGCCGTTTCTGCCAGCCAGTTCTGCGCCTTACAGCGCTGCAAAGCAGCGGCAAATACATCCTCTGCCCGCTTGCCAAACCGCCGGGCAAATGCCTCCCACTGCAACCCCTGATTCATCCGCAGCGCCATAAATACCATTTCTTCCATCTGCTCCTGCTCGGTCAGTTGTTCCGGCTCCTGCCGAGGCAATGTGCCTTGCTGCAGCTGCGTCAGATAATCATCCATATCAAAGCTGTTATTCCAACGCAGCGGACGAAGCCAGCTGCAAGCGCCCAGTCCCAATCCCAAATATGGTTCTGTCTTCCAATAAACCTGATTATGAATGCTGCTGTATCCATCCAAAGCATAATTGGAAATTTCGTACTGATGATAGCCATGCTCCGCCAATATTGTTTGCCCGGCCCGATACAGCTCCAGAGCCAGCCCATCATCAAATTCTTCTATAACACCTTGCTGAAGCCACTGCTCCATCACCGTGTCTTCTTCAATTTTCAGCTGATACAGCGATAAATGCTGAGGCTGTAATGTCAGCACATGGCGCAATGTCTGCTGCCACTGCTCCAATGTCTGCCCCGGCAAACCATACATCAAATCCAGATTGATATTGGTAAATCCGGCTTCTCTGGCTAACTGCACTGCTTCTTCCGCTTGGGCAAAACTGTGAATACGCCCCAAAAGCTGCAGATGATCCGCCCTGTCGCTCTGCACACCAAAGGATAGCCGATTAACGCCATACTGCTTCATCAGACGCAGTTTTTGCAGCGATACCGTACCGGGATTGGCTTCTATGGTGTATTCCTGCAAGCCATCGGTTACAAAATGCTGCACCACTGCCTGTAATAATTTTTCCAGCAAATCATCGGGCAGACAGCTGGGCGTACCTCCGCCGATAAAAATGCTTTTAGCCTGTACCGGATACCGTTCCGCCGCCAAGGCCATCTCTGTCAGCAGACCGTCTATATAAGCCGCCATTTGCCCCGACTGGGCAAAGCTTAAAAAATCACAATAATTACATTTTTTCAAACAAAAAGGAATGTGAATGTAAACCGCCTCTGTTGTTTGCATCGCCAAACCGTCCTTTCTCAAACTCCAACCCTACTTTCTACAGGAATGCTTCCTGCCGAATACACAGAAATCCTGCATTTATGTATCTATATCAAACTGCCTTCCAAATCAGAACGCCTTTATTATAACAGTTTGTCCTGTCAAAAAACAACCGGATACCGGTCCTTCTCTGCTGTAAAAGCACCACGAGGCAAAAGCGCAGCTGCAGCACAATAAAAAACTGCCAACAGGCCATACCCATTGGCAGGTAAACGGAACAGGCAAAGCTCTGCCTGCAATTATTTTTTGCCAAACAGCAATCCGCTGGTCAAAGCAGTGAAGGGCGCTACTGTCACCAAGCCCAGACTGCCCACCATGGTATCCAGTATCTCGGCAGAAACATACTTATAGTTCAAAATATGATCAATGGGAGTGCCCTGCGCCATAAATACCATTAACAACGCAATATAGCCGCCCGAATAAGCCAACAGCAGCGTTGTGGTCATGGTGCCCATGGCAGCCCGTCCCACATTCATGCCGGAACGGGCCGCTTCCTGCCAGCTGATATCCGGCTTTTTCTGCACTACCTCATAAACGGCAGATGTGATATCTACAGCCAAATCCATCACTGCGCCTGATGCGCCGATAAAGATACTGGCCATGAAAATCTGAGTTAAATTTAAGTATTGGTATCCGCTGTACAGCAGCGATTCGGAATAGGGCATGACTGCGCCGTGAATCCGAAAGGCATTGGTAAATATGGCACCCATCAGAGCGGTCGTTAAGATACCCAGAAAAGCTCCCGATACTGCCGCAATGGTTCTGCGTTCCCAGCCGTACACCAGCAGAATAATCACCGCTGTCAAAACCAACACCAGCAGCAAACCGGTCAAAACCGGATTCCAACCGTTTAAATAGCAGGGTACCAGTATCTTCCACAGCATAAGCACCGTAATCACAAAGGATAAAATAGCCCGCAGACCGGCAATACCGGCAAAGGCAAACAAAAAGACAGCAAAGAGCAAAGCAAGAGCGCCTTCCTGCCACAAACGGAAATGGTCGGTCATGGTCACCGTCAAAACGGTGTCGCCTTCGTAACTGACTACCACCTGGGCCAAATCACCGGGCACAAAAATTTTATCTGCTTCCAGCGAACCGGACAGCATATTTACCCCTGTAACAGTTTGTCCGGCAAATAAACCGGTTTCCAGTTCCAGCGTACAGCGCTGCTCGCCGGAGCGTACCAGACCGGTATCAATAATACTGCTGTTATCTACATCTACCACACGAGCCCGGCAGCGATCCGCTTCCTGATAAATCTGCGCATCTTCGTAACCGGTAGGCAGCAGCCACAGTACAAAAGCCAGCAAAATGCTGCCCAAAACGGGCAGCATTAATTTTTTGTTCTGTATGCTGTGTAAGAAACTTTGTTTTTGATGCAGTTTCTTATCCATCGTTACTTATTTCACCTGCAGCAGCGCAGCCATTTTGTCGTAAATGTCTGTGTTGTCGTAGTAGCCTTCAAAGCTGTCGCAGCCTACACCCTGCGCGAATACTGGAACTGGCAGGCCAGTATGGGCATAGGAGGCAAAGTTGATGCCGGATTTATTATTCAGGATATGGGTAACGGTTACGCTGAACGGTTCGTAGCTGCCGTATAGTACATATTCTGCCTGAGATAGGGTGTCATCATCTTTCATGGTCATGGTTTTCTGATATGCGGTTTTCAACTTGCTGACTTCATAATCGGTCAGTACCAGATTTGGATTTTTAGCAGCATCAGCATCGTCAGGCATCATCAGCCCGAAGTTTGCTTTCACATCCTTCATGGCGTTTTCAAAGGAAGTTTTGTTGGCTTTGTAGCCGGCTACATAGTCTTCATCAAATTTGGCATAGGATACTTTCTGATTGTTCAGATTGGTCAGATAGGTGTCATAGTCAGTACCTGCAAAACCGATGGTCAGGCCGCCGGTTTCGTGGTCACCGGTTACTACAATCAGCGTTTCATCAGGATGGGCGTTATAAAATTCGATGGCTCTGTCCACTGCTTTGCTCATAGCGGCGGTGTCATGAATGGTGGAACCGGCGTCGTTGGCGTGGCAAGCCCAGTCAATTTTGCCCCCTTCTACCATCATGAAGAAGCCCTGATCGCCATCCAGCATTTCAATGCCTTTGTCCACATAATCTGCCAACTGCCATTCCTGACTGTCGGCATCCAGCGCATAACTCATGGAATCGGAATCAGCCAGTGTTTCAGCAATTACAATGCTTTTGCCATCTTCCGGCTGTAATGCTTCTGCCTCTTGCTGGCTGTCTACCACCTGATAGCCGTTCTTTTCTGCTACCAGATACAGGCTTTCTTTGTCGTTGTTATTGCCTGTTGGTTTTAACAGTGCACCGCCGGCAAAGTAGTCAAAGTTGCTTTCAATCAGTTCCTGTCCGATTTCATAATAACTGTTGCGGGATTTCTGATGGGCATAAAAGGCTGCCGGTGTGGCATGGTTTAAGTTTACCGAAGAAATTACGCCGATTTTATAGCCTTTCTGCTCTTTCAGTTTTTCTGCAATGGTTTCATAGGATTTAGTAAAGGTGGTATCCATATTGATGGTGCCGCTGTAGGTTTTATAGCCGGTGGCAATGGAAGTTGCGGTAGAAGCAGAATCAGGACAGAAAGATGTGCTGTCAAAGGTCTGCGCAGAACCTGCTACCGGAAAATCCATAAAGCTCAGTTCCTGAGTCTGTACACCGCCGTTGCTGTTCTTAGCGCCCAGATAGTAGGAAGTGCTCTGAATCTGCGGATAGCTCATACCATCACCGATAAACAGAAATACATATTTTGGTGTCTTAGTATTTGCCGCTGCGGCATTCTGGCTGACAGACTGTACCGGACTCAGAGTTTTACCATCGGTATCAGGTGCCGCAAAGCCCACTGCTGACACTGCCATACAAGCAACAACTGCACATGCTGCAATTTTTTTCATTTGTTTTTTCATTGTAACATTCTCCTTTTCCCTCGTTTAGAAGTTGTCCTTTCCATGTACTCAGGATAACAAGACAATGTAAAAAACAAACTGCACAGCGAGTAAAGACTTTGTAAAAGTCTTGATGCCAACGTAAAGTCAGAAAAAAACAGCATACTCCATAAGTTTGCGCATATCTATTACTAGAAACTGTTATCTGTTAAAGGAGGTCTTATTATGTTTTTACTATTTCGCCGGCGCAGCTTTCTTACAGTAGTAATTATCAGCACATTGCTTGTGGTCGGTGGTTTTTTTATGATTTTAAATAATCAGCCTGCCACCTCGCCCACCTTATCCTGGATTATGGGAGAGAAAACCTTTTTGGTAGACCCGGGCCACGGCGGCACGTTCCCCGGCAGAGTCAACGAAGACAAGGTGCTGGAAAAGGAGATTAATCTGGACATTGCGCTGAAACTGGATCAATTGCTGGAAGAAACCGGCGCACAGGTGATTATGACCAGACGGGCCGACACCGATTTGATTCCGCCGGAAAGCAAGGAAGAAAAATTATTATTGCAGCAGCGGGCCGATTTGGAACAGCGAATCAAAATGAGCGAGCAATCCAAAGCTGATTACTTTATCTCCATTCACTGCAACAGCATCCCCAACGATAAATGGCAGGGCGCGCAAACCTTTTATAATCCGGAAGACCCGGAAAGCCAAAAACTGGCGCAGGCCATTCAGCAAATGCTGGTGGAACAGCTGGGCGATTATGACAGAGAAGCTTTGCCCCGGGAAGACACCTACTTATTCAAAAATGCAGCAGTACCAACCGTTATCGTGGAATGCGGCTTTTTATCTAATCAGGAAGAAGCTGCCAAACTGCAGGACCCTGCTTATCAGCAGCAGCTGGCCTGGGCCGTTTATCTGGGCATCAACAATTATCTGTCTGCACAGAATCCGCAATAATGTGAATCATCACCAATCACAAGCAATGATAACCAATCTGCAGATCGTCTGCAAATCATCTTTGGATAAATAAAAAAGCAGGCATTTTACCAAAAATCATTGGTAAATGTCTGCTTTCCACTGTATGCTGTTATTCTGTCGGCTGTTGCTTATCAGCCGATTTCTCCGGCTCATCCTCCACCTGGGTCATATCATAGTCATACTCATCAAATTCAATGGGCTTTTGCGCTTCGGCAGCTGCCTGAAAGAAAGAACGGGAGGCTGTCCAGCTCCAATAATCCTTCATCACTTTTTTCTGTGTTAACAGCAAAATTTCTTCTTTTTCATTCATCCAGAAATAGCCGTCTGCCACCTGGTCCACCAAACGCCACGGACTTTGCCGCAAATATTCAAACAAATTTTCTTTGCTTTTATCTGTTTGTTTGGTCAGAAAAACCTCCGGCTCCCGCTGCAGCAATACCCAGCCATTGGGATAACGATGCAGCTGCGCTATGGCTTTCACCAAATCTTTTTTCTGCCACAGTACGGTTCCGGCAATGCCGGCGGCTGACAGCACCGCTGCCTGCCAGGTGAGTTTCTTTTCTTTTTTCATACAACCAGCCCCTTTCTGTTTTTACGCGCAAACTTCTTGCGGAACAATATGAAATTTGGTATAGTTAACTACAGATTCTTAAACAAAGGAGTGTGCTTATGGCAGGCAGAACCCAACAAGATTTGCAGGGCATCACCCAGCTTGGCAATCAAAAAACAAAATATCCCGACAATTATGCGCCGGAAGTATTGGAAACCTTCCCCAATAAACATCCGGAAAACGATTATTTCGTAAAATTTAATTGTCCTGAATTTACCAGCCTCTGCCCTATGACAGGCCAGCCAGACTTTGCTACCATTTATATTTCCTATGTGCCGGGAGAACGTATGGTAGAAAGCAAGTCATTAAAACTGTATCTGTTCAGTTTCCGCAATCACGGCGATTTCCACGAAGACTGCGTAAACATCATCATGAAAGATTTAATTCGACTGATGGAACCCAAATACATTGAGGTGTGGGGCAAATTTACTCCCCGCGGCGGTATTTCCATTGACCCGTACTGCAACTACGGGCAACCGGGCACACCATGGGCCGAGGTGGCATTCAACCGATTGGCAAACCATGATCTATACCCTGAAAAAGTAGATAACCGCTGAAATAAATAACACAGCTGTGTAAACAAATAGTGGGAAATGAATAAAAAGAACTTTTCTGAAATGTCCGTTCACGCAACCGGCTACAATGAAAAGTTCTTTTTTGATTGCCGGTTTTCCTGCCTGTATGGCAGTCTTCGGCAATATAAAAATTTTACCGTTTTTATCTTTTTAATTAATTTCTCTGTGATAATTCTGTGTAATCCTTTTCGCCGCCAATACTGCGGTAAGCAGGACGAATAATTTTATCTACATTGGTCAATTCTTCCAGTCTGTGCGCGCTCCAGCCTACAATACGAGCCATGGCAAAAATAGGTGTATATAATTCTTCCGGAATATTGAGCAGACTGTACACAAAACCGCTGTAAAAGTCCACATTAGCGCTGACGCCTTTGTAGATTTTCCGTTTTTCCGCAATGACCTGCGGCGCCAGTTCTTCTACCAGCGCATATAACGCATAATCGTCATAATGATCTTTTTCTTTGGCTAACTGCTCTACAAAGCCTTTGAAAATTAACGCGCGAGGGTCGGATATACTGTAAACAGCATGACCCATGCCATAAATCAAACCTTTGCGGTCAAATACCTGCTTGTCAACAACTTTTTCCAGATAAGCCCGCACCTGTTTTTCATCTGTAATATCTGTCACGTGCTGCTTTAAATCATTCATCATTTCTACCACTTTAATATTGGCTCCGCCATGCTTAGGCCCTTTCAGTGAGGACAACGCCGCAGCAATTACTGAATAGGAATCGGAACCGGACGATGTTACCACATGGGTGGTAAACGATGAGTTGTTGCCGCCGCCGTGCTCCATGTGCAGCACCAAAGCAATGTCCAGCACATGGGCTTCTAAGTCGGTATATTGTTTATCCGGCCGCAGCATGCGCAAAATATTTTCCGCCATGCCCAGTTTTGGGTCCGGCCGATGAATATATAAGCTGTCATCACATTCGTAATGATTATATGCCTGATAGCCATACACAGTCAGCATAGGGAACACGCTGATCATCATCAGGCACTGCCGCAGTACATTGCTCATGGATAAATCGGACGCATTATCGTCATAAGAAGCCAGAGTCAGAATACTGCGCGACAAGGTATTCATAATATCTTTGCTGGGCGCTTTCATAATGACATCACGGGTAAAGTTGGTTGGTAAGGTGCGCAGCTGCGCCAAAGTTTCGGTAAATTCCTGCAGCTCCTGCGAATTTGGCAGCTGACCAAACAGCAATAAATAGGTGGTTTCTTCAAATCCAAAACGCTTTTCTTCTACAAAGCCCCGCACCAGATCATTGACATTATAGCCCCGATACAGCAGTTTACCGTCGCAAGGTACCTTTTCGCCGTTTTCGTTGGTGTCGTAAGCCTGAATATGAGAAATGTTGGTGATGCCTGCCAGCACACCCATCCCATTTTTATCACGCAATCCTTTTTTGACACCATATTCATCGTACAGCTTGTAATCAATCCGGCAGTTTTCTTCACAGATAACCGCTTTCTCCGCCATGTAATTCATCATATTGCTTGTTTTGCTCATATACCATTACCTCCCGTGTCGTATGTGCCCAAACTAGTTTCATATACATTTATTTTACTGCAATAATTGATTTTTGTCAATCATTGACTTTTGTTAGTATTAAAGTTATACTAACAGTACCATTTTGTATTATAAAAAGAAGAGGTGAGTCTGTGGATACTCAAAATTCAGATCCATCCATTTCAGCATTGCTGGAAATGATGCCTATGTACCACAAGATTGTACTGAACGAAATTGAAATGAAATCCATTCATTTAACCAAAAGTCCGTTTTTTATCTTATTGGCTTTGATGAGCAACGAATCTTTAAACATGACCCAGGTGGCCACTTATATTGCTTCCTCCAAAGAACAGGCAACAAGGGCAGTTGCACCGTTGGTGGAAGCCGGCTATGTGGATCGTTTTCATGATGAAAGCAACCGCAAGCTGGTATTGATTCGTCTCACACCTTCTGGTAAAACATTTCTGCACGAAACAAAAGAACACCTGCATCAATCTTTAGAAAAAAAATTTGAGCGGCTGCCCATACAGGATCGGCAGGATTTGGGGTCATCGCCGCAAACCATTCTGCGCATTCTGAAAAAAATGCAGGAATAATGCTACTGATTTTTACAAGAAAAGATTGCTGCAAACTAAGTTTACCACAGCCTAAAAAACGACGTTCTCCAAACCCAGTTCATTTGGAAAACGTCGTTTTGCCATTATATACACTTTTTCTGTTTTATTCATCTTGCTGAAGCATGATCGGGTTCCGCTTTCATATTTAAAACGATAATTCCCGCCAAAATGAAAATAATTCCCATCAATTTGCCCAGTGTCATACTGTCTCCAAACCAAGCCACACCTATGATTGTTGCAACAACCGGCTCCACTGTAGCCAGCACCGCTGCATGGCTGGCCGCTACACCGGTCAGTCCTCGGGTATACAGCAAATAAGGAAACAAGCAGGCCAATATTCCCAACCCCAATCCGTATAACAAAACCTTGGGCTCCTGTATAAGAGGCAGCATCTGATTCACCTGGCTAAATGGCAATGTAGCCAATGCTGCCAGCACAAAGGTGTAAAATGTAATGGTGATGCTGTGATATTTTTTAAGGGCATAGGTGCTGAATATGCTGTATAACGCATAGCCAAAACCGGAGGCAAGACCAATCAGGATTCCGTTCATCCCTATGGCATTGCCGCCGCTTATGCCGGTTACCAGCACACAGCCGGCAAAAGTCATCAGCACAACTGCGGCCTTGCGTACCGTAAATTTCTCACCAAACAAAATCACCGATAAAACCATAACAAACATGGGCGATGTATATAGCAGCACCGCCGCCACCGATACCGACACCAATTCAATGCAGGTAAAATAACAATAGTTGAAAAACATCAAACTACAAATTCCTGTCCCTGCAAACATCCAAAGATCCCGCCAGTCTATCCGAAACAGCTGCCTGTTGGTAAGCAATATATAAATCCCTAAGAAGATGGCTGCAATGCCGATACGCAGCAGCATAATCTGAAACCTGTCCAAACCAAAGTCCGACAGATAATGAAAATAAAATCCGATGGTTCCCCACAAGCTGCCTGCGGCTAAAATATAAATGTAACATAGTTTCTGTATCTCTTTTTTCTGCAGCATTTGACGCTCGCCCCATTTCTGTCAATATTTATATCAGTCAATACCGGACACATCAATACCCAAACACCCACAGCCGTCCCACTGCAGCAGCTTCCCGCAGAAAATAGTTGATACGCAGAACCGGCAAGGTGGTTTTGGCCGGCACGCCTATCATATGAATCCCAGCCTGCTCCGCCAAAAGACTGGCGCGATACAGATGATATTCACTGCTGATCACCGCTACCTGATCCGGCAAAACGCCGCCGTTATCTGCCTGCAAAAGCGCCGCTGAATATTTAAAATTTTCTCTTGTAGAGCGGGACTGGTCCTCCAGCAGCAATCGTTCTCCTGCTATGCCATACTGGGTCAGCCACTGATACATA
>USPE01000050.1 GCA_900556545.1 uncultured Peptococcaceae bacterium
TCTATGACTATAGTAGCCTTGATGTCCACCACATTGCCACAGGCGTATTTATTGTTGGGTTTTATTTGTGGCAGATACCTATGTGAAAATAACAAGAAGCTAGCAGTAATTTTGATGGGATCATATCTCATTGCAGAGTTGGTAATTATAGCACAGTTTTTAAATTTTGTTTGGATTATCGGTCTGCAGATGTTGTTTATCAGCCCAATAGCCGTAGTCATGTTTAAATTTAGTTAGCAGGAGAGAATGTATTTGGGGAGGTGAAAAAGCAAAGCAGGCAGTGAGATCCAGTATATGCTACTCGAAAAGAGGGACAGCAGAATTGTGGAGGCTGGGAAGTCCCTGATCGTACCGATATAATAGTAGAAGGAAGATACGACACGTGCACGGTGAATGTTTGTGCGCTGTGCCGTTTTTATTATGTTCTGAAAATCCTCTTCGCCAACCTGTGCTTGGGCAAAACGCAGTATAATCGTTAGAATAATCAAAAAATATGAATCCTTTACCAGAAAACCCAAAGCAAATGATAAACTCCCCTTTATAGTTTATATTACAATAACTATAAGTTGCAATATAAATAATAGAGAGGAGAAGAAAATGGAAAAGAAAAAAAGAAAGAGGAAACCCAGGCGGCTTCCCCTTCCATTTAATTTTTAAATCTGATACTTACTAATTTTTTATTTATTGCTTATCCATTAAAATGGAGCTGCTTCGTCATCTTCTGTTACACAAGCATCCATTTTTTCAAAGCCTGTTGTACCTGCTACGCTAACTTCGTTGGCAATCATACCTTCAGCAGCGCCCGGTACACGGAATGTTTTGTTGTTCAGCTGAACAACCGGAACTTCTGTTGGAGCTTCTACCTGTGGCACATAGCTGTATGGATAACGATATGCACGATAGATGAATGCCTGGTTGAAGTCGAATGGTGCATAGTATTCCCATACTACTTCTTTGTCGGCAGTTACTTCAAACAGACGGCAGCAGCAGCCTTCGGTAATCATGGTGTTGCCGTTTGGCAGACGCTGTGCGGAGCTTACCAGCTGGCTGTAGAATTTGGTATTGCCGGTCATAGCCATCATAGCTGGCACGCCCATGTTAGCGCCGGTGTATTCCCAAACTACTTTCAGTGTGGTTGGATCTAATTCAATAACTCTGGAGTAGTCACGTCTGTCTGTTTTGGTACCATCTTTGGATACACGGTCAGGTGCGCCATAACCGGCCCAGCCACCGTTGTCAAAGATTAAGATATTGCCTTCGCCCGGCAGACCTTTTGGAATCATGTGAACATGATGCTGACCGATAATCTGGCCAATTGCACGCAGTTCTTTGCTTTCGGTAAAGTCTGGACCGATTTTCCAAACGATTTTACCGGTTTCTTTGCTGATGATTGCTAAGATATTTGCTTCACGAGCATCCCAGATGATGTTGTCTGGATGGAACCGTTCGTCGCCCTGGTCATACCATTTGTTTGGCCCCAGCAGGCTCATGGAGTTGATGTGCATCCAGTCAGCCTGACCGCCGCCGCTTTCGTGGTTGTTAGGGTTGCGGAACAATACGTTTTTCGCTGTTTCGGAGAAGCCCAGTTCGTTGAAATGTTTGCTTACGTGCCATTCCCAAACAATATTGCCTTCCCAGTCTAATTCCAGGAATACGTCATCCAGCAGACGTTTGTCGGAGATACGTTTGTTGTAGGTATCTTCGTGGCACAGAATGAATGTGTGGCCACCGTCTGTTTTTGGTTCCATACCTGGTACATAGTAACCTACTGGGTTACCTTCACGCTGGTAGTCATGATGCTGACGAGCCATCCACTGTTCTTCACGGCCTTCGTCTTTAATCAGTTCATGTTTGTCAAATTTCCATACAACGTTACCATCCCAGTCTACCTGAACAACGTCAGTCTGGTCCTGATAACCGAATTGTGCTGGACGAACGCCCAGAGAACCCATTACATAGCCGCCTGGCAGCATTTTGTTAGGAAAACCCTGCAGGTCTTTCCATGTTTTTACTACGTTGCCGTTCATGTCAATCAGAACAGCACCAACGCCGCTTACTGGCATAATGGTATAGCCGCTCCATGCTTTTTCCGGATCATAAATTGTGGTCCCCATTGGATGTACACTTGGTGTTCCCATTAATAATTCCTCCTTAAAATTTTACAATATATTTTAATTATGTGCCCGGCAAATATAACAGATGCTTGTGCAATATCTGCCAGACATCGGTTTACCTCTTTCAGATTTCGCCCATGAATTACCACGCTGCACACAGCCACCCTTGTGGCTGAATATTGCCACTAACACAGGGAAATTTTTCACCGTGGCTTTAAAAAATTTTCGTAAACAAGTAACTTTCAAAACGGCATCTATATCCCACTAACGCAGGAAAATTTTTCGCCGTGGCTTTAAAAAATTTTCGTAAAACAAGCAACTTTCAAAACAGCGCCTATATCTCACTAACGCAGGAAAATTTTTCGCCGTGACTTTGAAAAATTTTCGTAAGACAAGGCGGCTTTCAAAACGGCGAAGTGAGGCTATACAAAAAGTATGCGAACGAGCCGTTTTGAAAACAACGCAGTATTACGGAAATTTGGCAAGGCACTTAACAAGTTAGCAAGTTACCGTTACACCAGTTTCATAGATCTTGTACGCATCCTCCCCAACCTGTACCAGGATTTTTACCTGATAGTTGCCGGACAGACCAGTTTTATTGACAAATGTATCAATTTCACGGCTATCGGCTTTCTGGAAAGTACCTACGCACATTGCTTCAAAATGCTGTGGAACTGTATTGATTTCATAGCGTTTTTCAATTTCTCCGGCTTGGTTATACAGTAAAACCTGTGCAATTGTGTTTTCTTCAAAGTATCCGTTTACCAGGAAACGGTCATCTTCTTCTACAACTTTTGCTTTATAATCTGCCGGCAGCAGTTCTCCGGTTTCATCGGCTCTTACTTTCATTTTGGTGTCTTTGGTTGCAATTAAGCCGCCCAGAACTTCACCTTTGCCCAGTACCAGAGTTTCGCCTGCATAATATAATGGCAGTTTTTCTGCGCGATACAGGTTAGCTGGTACATGCAGTTCCATTTTCAGTTCATCGTTAACCAGTTCGGTTGTGATGGAGTTGAAGGTATAGGTGTGTTCTTTGCTCTTAACTGGATCCATAGCATCCATTACAGCAAAGCCGTCGCATGGTTTGCCGTCTTCGTAACCGATACCGCCGGAATGCACCATGTAGTGTCCTTCGTTATAATATTCTACGTTGCAGATATATGGAGAGAAGAAATCTGCACCACGTTCTTTCCCATACTGCCAAACCTGTTCGATTTCCATCTTTTCGGTGTCGATTCTGTAACGAACGCCGCGAGAGAAGTTTTCATGGTTTGGAATCCGGTTTGCTGGATTTTTGGAACGGAAATGACCGTTATCAAACAGCATGATATCGCCATCTGGCAGAACTACACAAGCGTGCTGTTCATACTGCCAGTCAAATTTGCTCAAATCGCCAACTGGTTTGAAGAAATATTTCTGCATATTTTCCGGCCACATTTCTGGGTCGCCCAGAATCCAGTTCAGTTTGCATTTACCGTTTTCATCTAATTCATAGTCAATATTGATTACAGCATCCTGATGACGGCCGGAGAAGGTCAGGCTGTTTGTTTTTTTGTCATACCATACAGCATTGTTATGGAACCAGTCTTCTTCTGTCTGGCTGCCGGAACCTGCTGTTGGATACTGCGGCAGTACATCTTTGTAATCCCATTTGCGCAATACTTTGCCGGTTTCTTTATCCAATAATACGCAAACGTCTTCTACTGTACCGGAGTACATATCAAAGGTCAGCATTAAAAGATTACCGTCTTCCATCACAAACTGGTCATGATGATATCCGCCGATTGGGCTCTGATATTCTTTGAACACTTTACCGCTGAAGGACATTTCATACAATCCGGTTGTAAAGTATGGCATTTTTACCAGACGTTCAGTACCTACTAAGATATGTCCGTTTGGCATACGTTTGATATCAAATGCAAAGTTGTGATTGGAGTACCAACGCAAATCACCTTTGTAGTCATAGCCAACTGGTACAGAACGCATGGAAGCGGTCAGAAAAATCATGTTGTCGCCCATGTATTCTTTGGTGGTTTCCATTTTGGTTGCCAGTGGTACAATATCAGCTAATGGTTCTGTCTGAATTTTTACAGTGGATCTTTCGCCATTGCCCAAAACAATTTCAACGGTGTTTTCATAATCTGGGTACAAACCATAGATTGGCAGGATATGTTTTGTTGCACATGGGAAAGTGTGGCTCAGATTACCAGCTGCTTCTTTACCCATTACAGTGATAGTAGCCTCACTTGCTGCCGGCAATTCAAATAAGATAACAGCAGCCAATGGAGACAGTTCATATGGGTTCAATTTCACCAGAGGATTATCCAGTGTGTAGTGACCTGCTTCAAATTCAGCTAAAAAAGCCTGTTCTGCTGCATACTGTTTTTCGATAATATGAGGCAGTCTTTCGTAAGTGATTGTTTCCATTGAAAAATCTCTCCTTCATAAAAATATATTTCATACAAGTTTCGACATAAGTTATTGTAAGAGCAGTATTATTTTTTAAATTATAAATATTTCTGTTCTCATCTATAATTATAAATCATTATTTTTTCTTTGCCAATTTCCGAATCCTTATACCCCCTATTGTTGGTATCAATAGCATCTATATACCATATAACACCCTTGAACCCTTTATCACCGGGAATTCTGCCGACTTTAGCACAATTTGATATACTATTTTGTTATTGTATTTTTCTCAAAAAATTTTATAATAAATAGTAAAGACTTATTATTTATATATCATTTTTTGTATTCATCACCTTTTTGAGAAGAGGAGGGTTTTATGCGTCTAGAACATTTTCACTATATTATAGAAATCGCTCGCTGCAAGTCAATGTCTAAGGCTTCAAAAAAATTGTATATTACACAGCCATCGCTTAGTACCGCAATTCAAAATCTGGAGGATGAACTAGGATTCCAAATTTTTAAACGATCTGCTTCCGGCGTTGCGCTCACTGATAAGGGGGAGCAGCTGTTAGAAATTGCAGAAAATATCGTTAACCAGCTGGAACGGGTAAAGGAACTGGCCGATCCGGATACGGATACTGTGGTGCATCTTAATTTGGCCGCCGTACCTGTTTTTTGTAATGCGCTGATGATTGAGCTGATCCAATCGCTCAAAAAAGTGCAGCCATTGGTCAGCCTGAATATTCTGGAGCTGCGTCCATGCAAAATTCTTCCCACATTAATTTCCGGCAGTGCAGATTTGGCAATCGGCACCTATTCACCCAGCACCAAAGAGCAGATTTTTCAGGAAGCTGCCAAAAACAATATCACCATAAAGCCTGTATTTGATGACAAAATGTATTGTTTTCTGCACCGCAACCATCCTATGGCGCATAAAAGCGCTGTCTGCATGGAGGATTTGCAGGACAGCACGCCTGCGTTTTTTAACGACCATGTATTTATGGAAAGCTACGAATGCCAACAGAATGGCAATCCACAACGGCTGGATCACGAATTTGAAAAAAATTATTACAGCTTTACAGACCGCGCCAGCATTAAAAAAGCGGTTTCCAAAGGTCTGGCTTATGCTACCTTGCCCAGGTTAATGGCTTATGATGACATTTATGTCAGCTCGGGAATGATTATTCCGGTGCCGTTATCCGATGCAGATGTCGCTTTAACAACCTACATTGCTTATTCTTCCAAAAATACACTTTCCAATGCTGCATCACTGACCATTGAATTGGTTCAGCAGTTATATCAAAAAATATCGCAGAAAATGGCAGACAAGGACCGCAAACTGGAGCAGGAAATTAATATTAAAAAGAAAAACCAATATCTTATTTATTAAAAATAAAACGGACTGTGTTCTCGCATCTTGCTGAAAACACAGTCCGTTTTTGTATTCATCTTTTATATATGCTGTCGCTGCAGCAAATGTTACATTGTTTTGCCTTCAAACTCCATCCGTCTTTTTAAATCTTTCATTAAGTCGGCAAATTCCTCGCAATTTAAGGATTGAGCACCGTCACATTTTGCCTGGCATGGATTATTGTGCACTTCGATCAACAACCCATCTGCGCCGGCAGCAATGGCCGCTTTTGCCATTGTTGGCACCATCCAAGCCTGACCGGTGGCATGGCTTGGGTCTACAACAACCGGCAGATGAGAATATTTTTTAATCAATGGAATGGCAGATAAATCCAATGTATTTCTGGTATAGGTTTCGTAGGTACGAATCCCACGTTCACACAAAATGATATTTTCATTACCGCCGGCCATAATATATTCGGCACTCATTAGCAGCTCTTCAATGGTATTGGCCAATCCTCGTTTTAACAGAATGGTTTTATTGCAATGTCCCAATTCTTTTAATAATTCAAAGTTCTGCATATTGCGCGCGCCAATCTGGATTACGTCTACATCTTCAAATAAATCCAGATGGGATACATTCATCAGCTCAGATACAATTGGCATACCGGTTTCTTTTTTTGCCTTTAACAGCAATTCCAGTCCTTCTGCCCTCATACCCTGAAACGAATAAGGAGATGTTCTCGGTTTAAAAGCGCCGCCCCGCAGCATTTTGGCACCAGCAGCTTTTACGGCTCTGGCAACTTCCAAAATCTGTTCTTCAGATTCTACCGAACAAGGACCTGCAATTACCTGAAAATAACCGCCGCCCAATTTTTGTTCGCCAATTTCAATAACCGTATCATCCGGATGGAATTTACGATTGGCTTTTTTATACGGTTCAGATACACGTTTTACATCTTCCACCAGCTCATTGGAGCGGATTAACCCCATATCTACACTACTGGTATCTCCAACCAAACCTAAAATAGTGGTCATAGAACCATAAATTGGATTTACATGCACATTGGCATTGCTTTCCAACCAACTGGATAATTGTTGTACCTGTTCTTTTTCTGTACCCTGTTTTAAAATAATAATCATTTTAAACCGTCCCCTTTCCTTATTATCGTTAATTGTAATGGATTTGCGCCTGTTCCGCAACCTATTTTATGTAAAATTCACCGAAAACTCTTATTCTTTTTTATAATAGAATTTATTTTATGATTCTGTTATAGAATACGCACATAAAAACAACTTGTTGTCCACATCAGCCGTCATATCAAACAGCCATTTCAACGATAAAAGCAACGCAGTTTTCACCAAAACAAAAAATCCCCAACTGCCGTTAAGCAGTCAGGGAAATCAAATTAACATAATGCCATTCGGAACCAATTTACCCAATTTCAAAGCTGAAGTTTATTTCAACAGATTAGGCAAGAACAATGAAATCTGTGGAATGTAAGTAATCAGCAGCAAGGCGATCAAGTCCACAATAAAGAATCGGGCAATCCCCGGCAGCATTTCCACCATATCCGCTTTGGTAATAGAACTGGTGACAAATATGTTCATGCCAAAAGGCGGTGTAAACATGCCAATGGCCAGGTTGGAAATCATAATGGTACCCAGATGAATTGGGTCAACCCCTAATGCAATAGCAGCCGGATAAATCAATGGTGCTACGATGATAATGGAAGCTACCCCTTCCATAAACATGCCCATTACCAGCAATACCAGGTTCACCAATAACAGAAATAAAATTTTAGAGGTAATATTATCTGCAATGAAGGTGGTTATCATCTGCGGCACCTGACCGCGGGTGAGCATCCAGCCCAACGCCTGCGCTGCTGCCACCAGCACCAGAATTTCACCACAGGAACGGGCCGTAGCGGCACAAGCCTGCATAATCTTGGAAAAATCCAGCTCACGATAAATAACCAATCCTACAAAAGCTGCATAAATGGCAGAAATACCGGCCGCCTCAGTAGCTGTACATAAGCCGCTGTAAATACCGCCCAGAATAATAACAGGAATCATCAGCGCCCAGGCAGCATCAACCAGAGAATGGGTCAACTCTTTCATAGATGCTTTTGGATCCCGCGGAATATTATTTTTGCGGGAATAGATATAAATATAAACGATGCTGACAAGCCCGTATACAATCCCTGCGCCCAAGCCGGCCATAAACAGCTTGCCTACTGACACATTGGGTACAGCAGCCGCATAGATAATCAAAGTGATACTTGGCGGAATAATCAGAGAAACGGAACCGGAAGATGCCAACAAACCGGAAATAAACGATTTGGAATAACCGGTGCGCACCAACTCCCTGTTCATAATTTTACCAATGGCCATTACAGTAGCCGGACTGGAACCGGACAATGCACCAAAAAACATGCTGGCCAGCTGTGTAGTCATGGCCATACCGCCGGTTACATGGCCCACCAAAGCCCGCGCCACATTCAAAATACGGCTGGACAATCCACCGGTATCCATCAGATTTGCCGCCAGAATAAAGAACGGCAGCGCCATCAGCCCAAAGGTATCAATCCCAGCAAAAAATCGCTGAATCAACATAACCGGATTGCCATCGGAGAAAAAGAGCAAGGATACAAAAGAGCCCAACCCTAAGGACACATAAATAGGCATCCCCAACAAAAGGAATACCAACAAAGAAATCATTAAAACAGCAATCATCATGATTGGTCAGCTCCTTCCGTTGGTGTATTGTTATATTTACTCAAAATTTCAGCTGGTGTTCTCAACTTGCGGATAAAATTGCGGGCAATATAAACCATGGATAAGCCGCCGGAGAACGGAATTACACTATATACCATCCAGAACGGAATCTTCATTGTTGGAGAAACCTGTCCGGTACCCATATTAAAGGTTACCATCTTAATGCCATAATACAAAACAAAAGCACAAAAAACAAAACAACCTACATCATTTAATAAACGAATAAATTTTACAAACGACGGTGATTTTACACGAAAAATCAAATCCACGCCAAAGTGGCTTTCCCGCCGAAAGGCATTGGCAGCAGCCAAAAAAGTAATCCAGATAATACCGTAACGAATGGCTTCCTCTGCCCAGGAAATGCTTGGCAGCACGATTCCCAAATTTACACGGAAAAAGCCGGAAAAATATCTTAACAGTACATTGATAAACAGTACAACAGTAACTGCCAGTACAATCAACGCCATCAGATTTTCTTCAATCCAAATAAGACGTTCTGACAATGATCTTACTTTTTTCTTGTCCATCACGTTCACTCCTTTACATAAATTTCATGTTTTTTGTAAGATTTATAAAACTATCTTTAAATTGAAAACTGTCAGTTCTCCCGGTTTTACAATAAAAATAAAAAATTATGAAATAGTTTATGTAATCATCATTTAGTATATCGTCAACTACACATAAAATGAGCAGAAAGATAACGCTGCACCTGCGTACTCTCTGCTCTTTGTATTGCAATCAGTTCCTATTAAAATCCATTTTTAAAGAGCTGCAAACGCATCCTGTAATCTCTTTACATAGTCAGCCTGCCATTCGCTGCCTGCAGTTTGGCTTTCATATACCGGCTGAACAGATTCTTGGAACACTTCAATTTCTTCCGGTGTCAGTTCATAGTAATGAACACCTTCTGCATTTTTTACAGTTTCAATATATTCGCTTTCTTTTTCGGCATAAGCTTTACGGCTTTCTTCACGGCCATATTTTTCTGCCTCTACAATGGCATTCTGTACATCTTCAGGCAGACCATTGAACCATTCCAGATTGGTCATTAAGATATAGGTCATGGTGCCATGGTAAGACTGAATAATTTCGCCCTGAACTTCCTGCAGATTATTCAATACAATACTCTGAATTGGGTTTTCCTGACCATCTACAGTGCCCTGGTCTAAAGAACTGTACAGTTCGTTGTATGGAATGGCTGTGGCAGTTGCGCCCCAGTTTTCATACTGCGCAACCAACAATGGAGATTCCATTACGCGAATTTTCATCCCCTGAAAATCAGCAGGACTATGGATTTCTTTATCCTTGGTAGTAAACAGCTTGTAACCTTCAAACCAGAAACCTAAACCTTTAAACCCGCTCTGTTCCAAACGAGCCAGCGCTTCATTCCCCAGTTCTCCGTCTAACACTTCAAAAATCTGCTCTCTGTCAGCTGGCAGAATATATGGGAAGTCAATTACCTTGATGTCATCTACAAATGGTGTAATTGTAGATACCGGCTGCATGGTGATATTGATATCGCCCAGCTGAGTAGCTTCAGCCTGTTCACGCAAGCTGCCTTTTTGAGAGTTTGGATACAGTTCTACGTTTACCCGATCTTCTCCCAGTAATTCAACCAATTTGGCTTTCATAGCTTCTGCACCAATATCTTCCGGTGACCCTACCGGCTGATTGTGGCTGAATACAATGTTAATTTTGTCAGTATTCTCTGTAGATGCCTGCTGTTGGGTATCATTTCCGCCACAGCCTGTCAATGCTACTGCTGCAATCAGCAATGTGCTGGCAAAAAGCGCAGCTAATCTTCTTTTTTTCAAAGTTTCCCTCTCCTTTTTTTCATTTAAAGTTTTGCATTACCAACAATGCCATTTCGCTCGTATAGCCGTCTTCGAGGGTGCAGCCCGATTGATAAGGCAACTATACATATATGTCATGAGTATACAACAAAATAATTTTTCACACAAG
>USPE01000051.1 GCA_900556545.1 uncultured Peptococcaceae bacterium
CGGGATATTTATTTTGTGATGACCTGCGGCGATAGCTTTGGCAATGCGGGTAAGTATCTGCAAACGCTCTGTAAGATCAAAGAACTGCATTACATGGGGTGTATGGAAGTTATCATGCCGGAGAATTACATTGCCATGTATTCTGCGCCGCAGCAGGCAGAGGCTTTGGGCATTATCAGGAAAGCAGACAGTGTGATTGACCGTGCTGCTGATTTAATAAAGGGTAAAAAGGATTTTCCAGAGCCTGTTGTAACTCTGCGGGGTAAAATAAGAAGCAGTTTAGAAAATACGGCATTTTATCCGATTTTTGTACATGCTAAGCAGTTTTACAGTACCGATGCCTGTATTTCCTGTGGAAAGTGTGTTGGTGTTTGTCCGCTGAGTAATGTGAAGCTGGAGGCAGGCAGACCTGTGTGGGGGAATCGGTGTACCCATTGCATGGCGTGTATCTGCCATTGCCCCAGTGAAGCCATCGAATACGGCAAACACAGCAAAGGCGAGCCGCGGTATCTTTGTGAAAAAGTGGTGCAGAATCAGACAGAGTGAAGTAGTGTGAGTTTAAACCATCCATCTGGAACAAGGCGTTCTAGACAGGGTGGTTTTTTGTTATGGTAAAATTTAATAAATTCTTCAGAGATTATTAAATATGTGTTTGCAGCAATAGATTATAATATCAAAATTCTGTTATTTATTATTTGGATACTTTAATAATAGATGGTGTAAAGTTTTTGTAGAAAATTGTGAAACATAAATCCCGTTAAATATAAAAAACATGAAGACCTATGGAACAATATCTGCTGCAGCATCCATACGCTGATCTGGACATTTCTTAGACTGTCCATCTTAGTCAGAGTACATCTGCCGCGATTTGGACAGTTGGCAGCAATCTCTATTCAAAGGTAGACTTTTTGCAAAGAGATTGTTCTATTATGGGTTGAAAAAACGTTATGACAAATGGAATAAACATATTGTATTTAGGATAACGTTATCTTTTTCCTACAGTAAATTTACACAATCTTTAATAATAGAATTATTCGACAAAAATCAGTAAAATTGTTATAATAAAACAAAAACAATTTTACAAAAAACAATCTGGTAAAGTTATGAAGTATTCTATAAATAGAGTATACGTGCTTGGAAATAACTTGGTTAAGCAACAATTGCTTCGTAGAAAAGGAGAGATGATTTTAGTTGATATATGTGACGAGAGAAGATAGTATTGAACTACTTTCGTTGTCAGTACGTGCGTATAATGTTTTGCGTCGTGCAGGGATTGACACTGTTGGACAAATTTTGGACTATCCTACAGATCGGTGGCTTACTATACATAATTTAGGAAAGAAAAGCCAGAGAGAGGTTTTAACGGTTGCAGAGCAGCTACGAGTGGGTGGAGGGCAGTTTGTACTTTTAAGGGAAGGAGAAAGAAAACCTACTTCAGTGTCACAGAAAACAGTAGTACGCCGTTTGCCGGATGTTCCTTTAGAAGAATTAAAATTATCACCACGGGCGTACAATAGCCTGACTAAAAAAGGCATTTTTTCTACAGTAGCGCTTTCTGAAGCTACTGAACGCTCACTGAGAGGAATAGAAGGTTTGGGAGCCAAAACTGTGAAGGAAATATTGGATAAACTAGAATCTTTATGGATAGAAGTCTCAGAACAGAAGGAGGAGTTAGATAATTCTATACAGGAACAGCTGGAAGTGCTGGCAGGGTCTTTCGCTCGAATAACTAATTTGAGTAAATATGAATTATTGCAAATACTTATTGCGCAGCGTAGTGTCAATCCAGAAGCTATAGAGGAAGAACTGATTTCTGTGTTGTATCAACAAACTAAGGTTCGTAAAAAAATTTATCTGAGATTATTGTGCTTTCTGGAACAGCACGAGGATGGTATGACTCGTCAAGAACTTTTAGAACGACTACCTCAGGGTACTACAAAGGCCACATTGGACACATTTCTAATGGAACTGGCACAGAAAGGGGATGTCAGTTGTCAGGGGGATGTGGTAATGCGCCGTTATCCAACACTAATGGAATTTGTACAACAAATTTCAGACGAACGTAGTCGCAATTTTTTATTATTACGGTTGCAAGGAGTTACGCTGGAAGAAATTGGTCGTATCTACGGAGTTACTCGAGAGCGTGTGCGGCAAATTTCTCAAAAGATGTTAAATCGACATCCGCGTTTGCAGGAAGATGTCTACCGATATTTATTTGATCATTATGAATTTAGTCGAGATGACTTTCGGTTAGCGTTTGATGAACCGATAGAGACTTATAATTATCTGGAATTATTGCGTCCTAAGCACAGCAAGCAGCGTCCATTGAAGGAGATTTTAACAGATAATAATGTTTCTGCTGCTTGGCGTCGTAAAGCAGAAAAGGCTATTTATAAAAACTACGTGACCATCAATGGTGTTCGTGTGGAAAAAACGCGGGCAGCGCTGTCGTATTATATAGTGCAGACGTATTGTCAGAATTTGACTACGATGGACACGTTTGTAGAACTATACAATGCATTGTTAGAAGAACTTGGAATAGACCAAAAAGGGCCATTAGCTATGGAACCACATAGTTACGAAAACAAATTTGCCCAATGTGATTATGTATTGTGGAATCAATGGCACAGATTTCGTTATTACCCAATTCAAGAGAGGGAGTATGCCCCATTACTAGATGCGTTGGGTTTGCAGTATTATGAAGATATAGAGTTGTCCAGCCTAAAATTATTGCGTGACAACTTGGAATTGATGGCGGAGTATGATATTCGTGATGAGTATGAGTTGCATAACTTATTAAAGAAAGTCTGGTCTGTATATATGGATGGGCAGTCGGTAACATTCAAAAAAATGCCTACTATTGAGATTGGCTCGCCTAACCGTGACCAGCAGGTGCTAGATTTATTAGCACAGCACGCACCCATCAGCAATATGGAACTAGCGGAAAAATATGAAGAACAGTACGGCGCAAAAGCAGCTACTGTGCTGGCTAATTATTTTGATTGCATTGATTGTTATCTGCACAATAGTATTTATCGTATGGATTTGCCACCGCTAACACAGCAGTGGCAGGAACGAATGAAACTGGTGTTGACAGAAGATTTTTACCGTATTGCGGAAGTAAAACGATTGTATTTGCGGGAATTTCCTAGTGCAGATGGAGCAGATATCAATGTGTATGTATTAAAAAGTTTAGGGTTTCGGGTGTTTAACAGTTATGTAGTGCGTGATAACTTTAACAACGCGGTGGATTATTTCCGTTATTTGTTGACCAGTCAGGATATTGTGGATATGCGAGAAAAAGTGCAGATGTTTTGTAATATCGGGATTTATTGGAATGTTGTGCAGGAATTGAAAGCAGAAAGAGAAATTATAGAATTTTCCCCGAACCAATACATCAATAGTCGGCGTTTGAAAGCGAATGGTGTGACAAATGCTGATTTGGAGCAATATTGTGATGCGGTAGCGACCTTTGTACGACAAGGAGACTTTTTTACTATTCGCTCGCTAAAACAGGATGGATTTGCCCATCCGTTAGATGAGCTAGGGTTTGAAGATTGGTTTTATGCTTCTGTTCTGCTAGAAGCAAGGACACAGTTTTCTTACCAGCGTATGGGTGGCAGTAAACTATTTTACCGTGGGCATATACGAGAGTCGTTACGTGTGATTGACTTTTTACGTTGGTTGATTACAGCAGAGAGTCGTATGGATTTATATGATTTGCAGGAGACTTTGGAGCGGCGTTATGGACTCAAGTTTTCTAATGAAAAGTTGATAGAAGTGGTGCGTGGTTCCGATTTGTACTATGATGCTATTATGGAAGCAGTTTATGTAGATTATGATACTTATTTTGAGGAGATTTGAGGACGATGAACTTATTACAAAAAGGATTGGATCAGCATACTATTATTGAAACTCCATTAACACGAAAATTGACGTTGGATGGTATCACAAAAACCTATCCGGTGTATAAAATCAAGCTGAACCAGTTGTATTATAATGATCAAAATGACCGTATTGCTACTTGGATTAGTCAATATCGCGCTCAGCACGATGGCCAGATGCCTGATTTGGCAGATCGTATTGCCTATAACAATGTAATTGAAAAATTTATCGTTGAGAGTAATCCAGAAGCGTTACGGAGAACTAAAGCAAATATCAAACTGGCAGACCAGCGGGAGCCGGGGGTGGTGCTGAATGATGGCCGTATTATTGACGGTAATCGTCGCTTCACTTGCCTACGTCAGTTGGTGGAAGATGACGAAAGATTTGGTTATTTTGAGGCAGTGATTTTGGATCGTAGCATGGAGAACAATGCCAAGCAGATTAAACTACTGGAATTATCAATTCAGCATGGTGAGGAGAGTAAAGTAGAGTATGATCCCATCGACAGACTGGTAGGTCTATACAATGATATTCTGAAAACCCATCTGCTTTCTGAAGAAGAATATGCCAAAAGCACCAATGAAACACTGAATGAAGTGAAAAAAAAGGTGGAACTTGCACAGTTATTGGCAGAATTTTTGGAATTCATCAATGCGCCGGAACAATTTTACATTGCTCGCGATTTGCAGGTATATTATCCATTAGATGAATTGCAAAAGTTGCTGCGTAAATGCCGTACGGATAACGAGCGGGAAGATTTGAAAAACAGTGTGTTCACGAATATTTTAGTGCGCCCACAGGGTGATATGACCCGGTTTATCCGCAGTTTTAAAAACATCATTAATAGCGATTATCAGGAAGAATTTCTGGAAGAACAGCGGGAAATTGCTGCTGATGTGCTGGACAGTTTGCCACCAGTTGGTGTGATGAGCCCTCAGATTATTCGAGATCAGGTACGTGTGGATGATGTACTGAGCAATAAACTGGAATATTCTGTGGATAAATACTTGACTCGCACGAAAAAAACAGAAACACGTAACCGACCGACTCAATTAGTAGAAAAGGCTACCAATCTGTTGGAGAGCATAGACCTGAACGTTCTTAGCAAGTTAAATGACAGTGAACTGCGACGTATACGGCATCAACTAGAACGATTGACAGAAGTACTGGATGAAATGCGGGAGAATCTACCACTATGAGCTGGATATTAACTTATGACGGTGTGATGCATTTGCAGGCAGTTCCTGCGGAATTAGTAGCTTTGCGGGGTAGTAGTTTTTACAAACTTTTTCTACGGCGCTACATGGCAGATTATGATGACACTATGCTGCATGGCAAAAATACACTTACGTATCTGGACATGAAACGTGTAATAGACTTGTGCCGTCGGGAATGTAATAAGCGTCAGATTGAGCTGGAAGTTACGGATGCTTTGCGTCAGTATATTGACAGTCGGGAAAATTTTTTAGCGCAGCGTTCTCGTTTGGGTATGGAAATTAAACAGCGGGAATCTAAATTGCATGAACAGTTTGTGGCCTATCGAACAGTGGTTGATAATGCTATGGTGCGTCTATTGCGGGAACGGCAGATGTGGGATTCTTTTTTCATGTGTGCAATGCGTCGTTCTGCTAATTTTTCTGTGCCTGGTTCGGGCAAAACGGCTTCTGTGCTGGGTGTATATACTTATCTCAAACAGATTGGTCAGATACAACGTATGCTGGTGATTTGTCCTAAAAATGCTTTTGGGTCATGGATAGATGAATTTGTTGCCTGCTTTGGAACAAAGGAATCCTTGTGTGTGCTGAACTTACAAGATGCACGTTATTGTAATGCAGCTGCTCGCCGTGCCGCATTGCGTTATGACATTGGCGGCGTAAATTTAATATTGGTTAATTATGAAACGGTAGGCAGCGTATTAGACGAATTATGTGTTGTAGTGTCATCGGCTACGTTTCTGATTTTTGATGAAGTGCATAAAGTAAAAAAGGTAGGTGGTGAATACGCTAATGCAGCTTTGCAATTAGCGGAGAAAGCTGCGCAAGTGGTAGTGCTGACGGGTACGCCCATCCCTAATTCTTATTTAGATGTGTATAATCTATTGCATATTCTTTACCCTGACGAATATGATGAATTTTTCGGTTTTTCTGTTCCGGTATTGCGTAATCCGACAGAAAGGGACATTGCTCAGGTAAACAGAAAATTACAGCCATTTTTCTGCCGCACGACGAAAGAGCAGTTAGGTGTACCGTCAGCCAATGCAGATATAATTCAGCTTTATGCAGCTAATGCTACGGAAAATAGATTGTTGCACCTATTACAGATGAAATATCGTCGCAGTAAATTGTCGTTGTTTTTGCGGGTTTTGCAGTTGGAAACTAATCCGCGTCTTTTGTTGGAACGGTTAGAGCTGAAAGATTTTCAATACTTGTTGGATGATAGTATGGAAGCAGATGAGATAGACTATGCCGATTACAGCGATGAGATACAACAGTTAATAGAACATTGTCCGCCAGCCACCAAATTTGTTCATTGTGTTGCTCAGACAGAGGCTTTGGTAGAGGCGGATAAGCCTGTTATTATCTGGTGTATTTTTGTACAGTCTATTCATGCTTTAGCTGGTGCGTTAGAGGCAAAGGGTATTGCTACTTGTTGTGTGTACGGTGCTGTGTCGTTGAATGAACGACAACAAATTTTGCAAGAATTTAAAGAAGGTCATATACAGGTGCTATTGACTAATCCCCACACTTTGGCAGAATCGGTATCACTACATAGTGTTTGTCATGATGCCATCTACTATGAATATAGTTATAATTTGGTACACTTACTTCAATCCAAAGATAGAATCCATCGTTTGGGTTTGCCACCGGAACAATATACTCAATATGTTTATCTGCAAGTGGAATACCAGACAGAAGATGGCCCATGGTCATTGAGTAGTTTAGTATATCAGCGATTGAAAGAAAAAGAACAGACTATGATCGATGCCATAGATCGTAGTGTGTTGGAAACATTGCCTACTAGCCAAGAAGATTTGGAAATGATTTTTAAACCACTATTTCAGAAGTAAGAAAGATGCAGGTTAAAATAATCAGGGAGAAGTAGCTAAAGTGGAAAATTTTTTGTAATTTGTAATGGTCTTTTAACCATTTAAAGGTAAAGTGTCACATCTGATAGTTCTTGAGAATGTGACGAAACTTGGTGCGGTGACATTAGGGAAATAGGGAATTAAGTATGATTAGTGATGAAGAATTGTAGAAATTTACTGACGTTATGGTATAAACACGGAACCGCAGGATTTTTTGTTTGGAAAGTATAAATAGCGTTAGATTGGATTGAATTGGAGCGATTGGGATGTATTGTTTGAATTGTGGTCATGAAGGGCAAGGTTATTTGTGTGAGAATTGTCGCACACAGGATATTCTGGAAAAACTCGTGCTGGATATTTTATATTACAAAGAAGATAGCTGTGAGAATACGCATCTGCGTGCGTATATGAACCAGTTTGAAGATGTGCGTGCGGGGCGGGACTGTGTTCCTGCGCTGTTGGAATTATTTGATGAGAAAACAGTTGCGTACATTCGCTGCCGCTATTATGGCATTATAAAGCATACAGAATTTGAGGAACTTGCGGTGGCTTATCTGGCGGAACATACTGCATGGGATTGGCGGCGACAGCGTATTTTACATGATTTGCTGAGTTTTTATGCCAGAAATGATTTTGTAAAACCACGGAAATGGTGTGAGCTGATTGGCAATACTGCCGGGTTGAGTGTGGAGCTTTATCAGAGAGCAGCAGAGTTTTACAGCTATGTGGCTGATTATGATTTGGCCGAGGAGATGGCAAAAAAAGTTCTGTCTTGTGCGGAGGACGACCTTGTTCTGTTTACGAAAAGTGAAAAACTGAAAGAGATTTATGAAAAACTGATGACGGATATTGAGCGTTATCGTACCAAAAAACCGTACTGGCCTGTTAAAGAGGCGCGGCGAAGAAATCTGGCAATTATTTTAGATGAAAAAGGGATTGACCATCCTAGGGTAACATGCCGCCCTGAAAAAGTGCCAGAGAGTGGTTTTACACCGATTGAGGAGTGCGATGAGGATGTGCTGGCTGATTACTGCGCATTCTGGTGTGAGGAAGTACCTAGTTTTATGGCGCCGGCCAAAGACATTTATCAGATTGCTGCGGTGCGTGTGCGCAACGATGAAATGGTGGAAACGTTTCAGAGATTGATTCGACCTTGGCGTGATAGCGCTTGGAAAAAGACACTGGCGAAAATGGAACAGGTGGATGTGGAATCTGTGGCAAGTGCGGATGATGTAGACTTAGTGATGCAGCAGTTTTTTGCTTTTGTGCAGGATGATGTGTTGCTGTCTACGCAGGCGTTGGGCAATCAGGGCAAGTTGATTTCCCGTGCAGCACGGTATACAGGTATGACAGAAATTAAAAATCAGTTTTTAGACTTGTTGGACTTTGCAGCCGACTGTGCAGAGGAATTTGATATGGAGAACAACACCAGAGAATATCTGTTAAAGCATTTTGATTTGGTAGAGGGCAAAGATGCAGCGGGGAAAACTGGCGTAACCATGCAGTTATATTCTGCGCTGAAACAGTGGGAGAATTAAGATGGAACTGACACGGGAACAAGAGTGCGCTGTTCACACAATCCATCATAATCTGCAGTTGATTGCCTGTGCCGGTTCCGGTAAAACAGAAGTGATTACCCGGCGTTTGGTGCATATTTTAACTACCTGCCCAGAGGTGAAACCAGAACATATTGTGGCGTTTACATTTACCAAAAAAGCTGGAGAATCTATGAAAAACCGGATTCAAAATGTATTGGAACGGGAGGACTATGGCTGGGCAGGCAATGGTGAGCAGATGTATGTGGGAACTATCCATGCATTCTGTAAATTTTTGCTGGATAGCTATGGCGGCAAGTTTCAGAATTTTAAAGTACTGGATACGGTAAAATCGCATTTGTTTGTGTATCGGTATGGAGAGCAGTGTGGTCGCAGGGCACTGGGATTAAACAGCAGCCCGAACGATATTAAATTGTTTCTGGACTGCATGGAAAAGATGGTGGATGATTACGACCATCGTGCTTTGTGGCCGCAGGAACAGCAGGAGGTTTTTGAATCTTACCGGACAGCGCTGTATGAGCGCGGTTTTATTGATTTTTCGTTGCTGATTTTGGAAACGCTGCTGGAAATTCGTGTAAATCCTGAGATACAGAAGTATTTGCAGAAAATTAAGTATTTGGTAGTGGACGAATATCAGGACGTGAACGATTTACAGGAAAAGCTGATTGCTTGTTTTGCTGTTGCTGGCGCCAACATCTGTGTGGTGGGGGATGATGACCAGACTATTTATCAGTTCCGTGGCAGCAACGCGGATAATATGATTGGTTTCAACAAGCGTTATGATGATGTAGTACAGATTCGGCTGGAAGATAATTTTCGTTGTACGCAAGCGGTAGTGGATGTGGCGGATATTGTAATTCAAAACAATAGGAACCGTCTGGCAAAGAAAATGCGGGCGGTACATAGCAGCACTGGTGAAAATGTAATAGCGAGGTGCTTTTTTAGTGAGGAGCAGCAGTATAAAGAAATTGCACAGGAGATAGCTCAACATCATGCTGCAGGTGTTCCTTATGCGGAGATTGCTGTTTTGGTGCGGAAAGGGAAGCATATTGATGCCATTGGCGAACATCTGCGGCATGTTAATATTCCTTATTATACAGATAGTGCGCAACAGTTTTTTCAAGGCAATTATTTTCAACGGTTTGTGCAGACATTGGCTATTTTGCAGGATGTGGACAAAGCAAAGCTGGTGGAATGCTGGAAGGGTTGTGTGAGTGCAGACGAATTGAGTGTAGGGTTTAAGTATTTGCGTGAAATAGCACGCAGCGGTGGAACAGGACAAACGCTTTCGCTCAGTGGTGTGCTGCGTGAATTTGCTGCGCAGATTGGCTTTTTGCAGAAGGGTGTTGCCAACTGGGCTGTGCGGCAGGACGATTTGAACGGGATTGCGGTTATACTGGATGATTACGATACCATTTACGGCGATCAGCAAATGTCGGCGCGTATTTCAGGTGTGTTGCATTTCTTGGAAGAGCGAGCAACGGAGGAATATAAGTATCACAATTTTCAGGAAGAAAATAAAGCAGAGGATGCAGTACAGCTTATGACGGTGCACAAGTCAAAAGGGTTGGAGTTTGATACGGTGTTTATCCCTAATTTACAGAAAGGGGACTTTCCGGGCAGAAACATTGGCGGGCGCAAATACTGGCACATTTTGGGTGGCAGATTTGAGACCAATAAAGAACAGTATGATTTTGACATTGAGGATGAGCGTAAATTATTTTATGTGGCTGTAACGCGGGCTAAGAAGCATTTGTACTTGTTTTGCACCGATGAGAAAGCTGGCATTTCTAAATTTGTGGTCGAGGCTATACAAACCAATTCATTGGAGTGTAAGAATATTAATTGAGATGATGTGAAATTTATGTGTTGTGTTAAAAGAATAACAAATATTACTGACGGATGGATGATATTTTACTTAGTATGATATTGTGTAATATAAAAGGTTCTATAATAAATGTTGGGGTAGCGATTATCCCGACATTTATTTTTTTAGAAAAAATAATAAAAAAAAGAGAGTAAAAATGAAGGAAATCCATTAGAATAACGGACGCTTGTCAA